>NZ_JACFPX010000003.1:0-277461 GCF_016101765.1 Gilliamella sp. B14448G11
ACAACTCGGAGTTGTTTTGGTTACGCGAATAATTGATTATGAGATAATCGAACAGTTTGTTCCGGATTGAGAGATGAGTGCAGATGTGAGATAATGCACTGATTGAGAGAAAGAGAAGACAGGATATGTCTGGCGGTAATAGCGCGGTGGTCCCACCTGACCCCATGCCGAACTCAGAAGTGAAACGCCGAAGTGCCGATGGTAGTGTGGGTATTACCCATGTGAGAGTAGGGAGCCGCCAGACTTTTAAATATAGAGAGAGCCCAGCAGGAATGCTGGGCTTTTTTGCATATAGAGATTATAAAACTGACTAAAATTTATATAAGATGCTATATTTAGTATATGGCTAAATAATAATTCATTTAGTGTATAATAAGTTTAGCATGATATTGAAACTAAAGTTAAAGCAGGATGAGATGCACTCATTAATAGCCTTTAATAAACCCTTTAATGTCACAACTCAGTTTTCACCTCATGAAAAGTATCAGACATTAAAAGATTTTATAAAATTACCAAAATTTTATCCGGCTGGACGTTTAGATACCGATAGCGAAGGATTGTTATTATTAACAAATGATGGTAAATTACAAGCTAAAATAAGCTCACCAAAATTTAAATTGCCAAAAACCTACTGGGTACAAGTTGAAGGTTCAATTAACCAACAAGCGATAGATGAACTGAGAAAAGGTATTCAGTTAAAGGAATTTTATACAGCGCCAGCTATAGTAGATTTTCTAGACGAGCCATTGCTCCTATGGAAAAGAGTTCCTCCTATTCGCGAACGTAAAACAATACCCACATCATGGATAAGTATTACTATCACTGAAGGAAAGAATCGCCAAGTTAGGCGAATGTGTGCAGCAGTGGGTTTTCCTTGTTTACGACTAATTAGAGTTCAAATTGGCAAATATAATTTATTTACTCACCAATTACCATTAGGTGAATGGTGTCATATTAAAACTTCGGATCTTTATTGATAATTATTTTTAATTATTCTTTATAGATAACGTATCATTCATTTTATAATTTAATAAAATGAGCAAAATAAATTAATAATGTTATTCCTTTTATTTGAATACATTGGGCTTTATTTTAAAATAATATAAAATGATCACTTATGATTGTCATGGGATAAACAATTTATGGTTGAACAAAAAAAAGAAGGATTTTTTTCTCGTTTGAAAAAAGGACTTTTTAAAACAAAACAGAATATAGGATCTGGATTCCTTAATTTATTTAGAGGAAAAAAGATCGATGATGCACTATTTGAAGAATTAGAAGAACAATTGCTTATCGCTGATGTAGGTTTTGATACAACACAAAAGATTATTAGTACATTAACTCAACATGCTTCAAGAAAAGAGCTAAAAGATGCAGATGCATTACACGAGCTTTTAAAACAAGAAATGAAATCTATTTTAGACGGAGTCGATAAGCCACTTAATATAGATAGTCATAAACCATTTGTTATTTTAATGGTTGGTGTTAATGGGGTTGGTAAAACAACAACTATTGGTAAATTAGCTCGTCAGTTTCAACAACAAGGCAAATCAGTTATGTTGGCTGCTGGCGATACTTTTCGTGCTGCAGCTGTAGAACAATTACAAGTATGGGGTGAACGTAATAATATTCCTGTTATTGCTCAACATACTAATGCCGATTCAGCATCAGTCATTTTTGATGCTATACAAGCAGCAAAAGCCAAAAAAATAGATGTATTAATTGCGGATACAGCAGGTCGTTTACAAAATAAATCTCATTTAATGGATGAATTAAAAAAAATAGTGCGTGTAATTAAAAAGCAAGATGAAACGGCTCCACATGAAATTATGTTAACGATTGATGCAGGTACAGGACAAAATGCTATCAGTCAAACAAAATTATTTAATGAGGCGGTTGGTGTTACAGGAATGGCATTAACTAAATTAGATGGAACAGCAAAAGGTGGTATTATTTTTAGTATTGCCGATCAGTTTAATATACCTATTCGTTATATTGGGGTCGGTGAAAAAATTGAAGATTTAAGACCTTTTGTTGCCGATGATTTTATTAATGCTCTGTTTGATCAAACAGAAGAGTAAAAAATAATGATCCAATTTCAACGTGTAAGTAAAGTTTATTCTGGCGGGAAACCAGCATTACAAAATATAACCTTTACTTTATTACCCGGAGAAATGGCATTTTTAACTGGTCATTCTGGTGCAGGTAAAAGCACCTTAATGCGACTAATTTGTGGATTCGAAAAAGCGAATGATGGCAAAGTTTTATTAAATGGTATTGATGTTTCAAGTTTAAAACGACAAGAAATGCCATTTTTACGTCGTACCATTGGTATGATTTTTCAAGATCATCAACTACTAATGGATCATACTGTTTATGATAACGTTGCTATCCCATTAATTATTTTAGGAAAATCACCTGAAGAAATTCGTCGACGAGTTTCTGCCTCATTGGATAAAGTTGGATTGTTAAATAAAATGAAATTTTATCCAATACAATTATCTGGTGGTGAGCAGCAACGTGTCGGGATTGCTCGAGCAATTGTAAATCATCCTAATGTCCTACTTGCTGATGAACCCACAGGAAATTTGGATGATAAACTTTCGAAAGACATTTTAAAACTATTTGAGGAGTTTAATCAAACAGGAGTAACTGTCTTGATGGCGACTCACAATATGACGCTTATTCGCCATAAACAACATCGTATATTGCATTTAAATCAAGGGCATTTAGAGGTTAAAAATTAATAATGAGCGCTAATATTAAACCGAATAAATCCAATGGAAAAGATAGCAATATTTTTTTTTGTCATTGGAGAAGGCAAATTGGTTATGCTTGGCGTAATACCTTTAATAATTTCACTCAACATATTTTTGCTTCATTACTGACAGTTTTTGTTATTGCGATTTCAATAACATTACCAACGATTAGCTATCTACTTTGGAAAAATGCTAATCACGCTTCGAATCAGTGGTATCCAACGCCAAATTTAACTGTTTACATAAATAAGGAATTAACTTCAACACAAACCACAGAATTGATTTCTAAGCTTAAATCTTATCCTGAGGTTGAAAAAATTGAATATCTTTCTCGAGATCAAACAAAAGAAGAATTTAAAACGTGGTCTGGATTTGGCAACGCGCTTGATCTTCTGGATGAAAATCCGTTACCAGCAGTAGCTATTATTATTCCAAAAGAAGAAGCGAAACAAACAGCTACATTGCATGCTTTTCAATCCAAATTACTAGAGATTAAAGGGGTTGATGATGTTCAACTTGACGATAGTTGGTTTACTCGATTAACTGCATTGACCGATATGGTAAAATCCATCGTGTGGATAATTTCGATATTTATGATTGGTGCTGTTTCGCTTGTCATAGGAAATAGTATTCGATTAAACATTTTTGCTCGTAGACAAGTTATTGTAGTGATGCAATTGATTGGAGCAACTGAAGGTTTTATATTACGTCCATTTTTGTATAATGGTATATTGATTGGATTTATTAGTGCAATTTTTTCGTTGATTTTATCAGAAGTATTTATTTTTCAAATAGATTCAATTATATTACGTGTTTCTGCTATTTTTGGTACACAATTTATACTTAAAGGACTTTCATGGGACGAAAGTATACTAATTGTATTGTTCTCTATGATTCTTGGTTGGTTTTCTGCACTGGTATCGACTAAGAAATATTTAAAAACGATGCACATTGCTTAATTATTTAAGTATAGTTCTTATTATTAAATTAATAATAAATGTGAACTAAATCACATTTTAGTGGTCTAATATTACAGTTATATTGTTGCCATTATGAATAAGCGACAAAACTAGTTTAAATTAAGGAGGGAGTTAAATGAGTACTGATTTAAAAATGCAAGTAGGTGCTTTAATCCCACAAGGAAATATTGAATCATATCTTCGTATGATTAATACTTATCCAATGTTAACTGCAGAGGAAGAAAAATCATTAGGCGAAAAACTTTATTATCATGATGATGTTGATGCTGCAAAACAATTAATTTTGTCACATTTACGTTTTGTTGCGCACATTGCTCGTGGTTATGCTGGTTATGGTTTACCTCAAGCAGATTTAATTCAAGAAGGTAATATTGGTTTAATGAAAGCGGTACGTCGCTTTAATCCTGAAATGGGGGTTCGCCTAGTTTCATTTGCTGTGCATTGGATAAAAGCTGAAATACATGAATATGTCTTAAAAAATTGGCGTATTGTGAAAGTTGCAACTACAAAAGCACAAAGAAAGTTATTCTTCAATCTAAGAAAAAATAAACAACGTTTAGGTTGGTTTAATAGTGCTGAAGTGGATATGGTTGCTGATGAACTTGGTGTAAGTCGTAAAGATGTTCTAGAGATGGAATCGCGCATGTCAGCACAAGATATGTCATTTGATATTGATAATGATGATGACGACAATTCAATTGTTGCACCAGCACTGTATTTAGAAGATAGTAATTCTGATTTTTCAAAATCAATTGAAAATGACAATTGGGAGAATGATGCAACCGATAAGCTACATGATGCCTTATCTCAATTAGATGAACGTAGCCAAGATATTATTAAAGCGCGTTGGTTAGATGCTGATGATAGCAAATCAACACTGCAAGTATTGGCCGACAAATACAGCGTTTCTGCCGAACGTATTCGCCAACTTGAAAAAAATGCGATGAAAAAACTAAGAATTGCTATAGAAGCATAATTGATTTTTATTAATAATAAATAAGCCCTACTTTGGTTAAAAGTGGGGCTTTTTTGTAATCTAAATTTAATTTATCTGTTTAATAAAAAGGATAATAATAGTTTTATTATTTTATAATAATAAAAAATTATCGTTTTATTTTAATTTATTGTTGTTTTGTATTTTTGGGAGTGATAAGCTGTATTTAATTTTTATACATAAGGAAATAAAAATGAATACAAATATCTTTCAATCTCAGTCACGTCTAAATAAATACTGTAAATTAATGGCATTGTTAACTTTTGTTCCTATAATAACGATATTAATTGGAATGGTATCTCCTTTATTATTTTATTTTTTTGATATACACAATATTGGTTTAGAATCGGGTGGATATTCCTTTTTTATTGCCCATAGTGCAGATAGCTCTGATATTGACCCAACTAAACTTTCTACATGGCAAGCCGTTTTAGTTACCTTAATTGATACCATTATTATTGCAATTTTAGTTTATGCTTTCTTTCAGCTTAGATTACTTTTTTTAAGTTATAGTAAATCGGACTATTTTTCAGTAAGTTCGGCTAATTATTGTTATAAGTTTGGTACAACATTAGTTATTTGGGAAGTGATACAATTAATCACTGAGCCATTATCATCATTAATCATATCTTTTAATAATGATCTTTCGGAACGTTACATTTCTCTATCATTCACCAGTGAAGATTTAATGTTATTATTTCCGTCAATAAGTATTATGATAGTTGGTCAAATATTGAAAAAAGCATGTCAAATAGCCGAAGAAAATAAGCAGTTTATTTAGCAAGGAGCCAAAAGTGCCAATTATAATAAATTTAGATGTAATGCTGGCTAAACGTAAAGTTAAATCTAAAGATTTAGCGGCTGCCATTGGTATTACTGAACAAAATTTATCTTTACTTAAACAAGGTAAAGTAAAAGGATTTAGGCTAGCAACACTAGAGGCAATCTGTAACTATTTAGATTGCCAACCTGGTGATATATTGGAATATATAAAAGAAGACGTTACGAATTAATCGCTAACCATGCTGCTTCTTGAGCATGTAATAGGGCTGTATCAAAGAAAGGGATGGCGTGATTTTGTTGATTTATTAATAAACCGATCTCAGTACAGCCTAAAATCACCCCTTCAGCACCTTGCTTAACGAGTTTATCAATAATATTGAGGTAAGCTTGCTTAGATTCAGGTTTAATTTTCCCAAGGCAAAGTTCATCATAAATAATATTATTGATGATTATTCTATCTTGTTCATCAGGAATTAAAACATTTAAACCTTTTTCGATTAATTTTGATTTATAAAAGTTTTGCTCCATGGTGTACTTGGTACCAAGTAACGCAACAGACTTTATTTTATCTTTGATTAAATATTTGGCGGTCACATCGGCGATATGAATGATCGGAATAGTAATAGTTTTTTGAATTTGATCAGCAACCTTATGCATCGTATTAGTACAGATAATAATAAAATTAGCGCCAGCTAGTTCTAATCTTTTAGCCGCATCAGTTAAAATAATCGCGCTTTTATCCCACTCATTATTTGCTTGGCAACTTTCTATTTCTTGAAAATCAACACTGTATAAAAGTGTTTTTGCTGAATGTAAACCACCAAGTGATTTGCTAATAAATTGATTGATGACTTGATAATAAGTTATTGTGCTTTCCCAACTCATCCCACCAATTAATCCAATTGTTTTCATATTACTCATACCTTATTTTTTATGATTACTTGCCACTAAAATCATTATCGTACATTATAATGATTTTATTGAATTTAAATTATTTAATATATTTTATAGTTTATTATTAAAATTATTTTTCGTGAATTATTATATAGATTAGGAATATAAAGCTAATGAAGAAAATCATTAATTATCTCTATATTATGCCAATAGTTTTTTCAATCTTTTCTTTTCAGGCTTTTGCAGAAACAAAAACTATTCATGTATTAGTCGCCTTATGTGATAACAAATATCAAAAAATAGTACCCGTTCCACAGGCAATTGGTAATGGTCAAGATCCCAAAAATAATCTTTATTGGGGGGCTGCTTATGGTTTTAAAACCTATTTCGCTAAACAAAAAGAGTGGCAAGTAATCAACATTAATAAGCCCACATCTGGAAAAATATTAGAAGAGATAATTTATAAACATCGAAATAAGGATGTGTATCTCATTGCTCAAGCATATAATGGGAAATATATTGATAATACTGTTAATGATTTTTTAGATTATTCGGCGGGTAAAAAAGCACAGCAAATTAGACTTAATGATAAAACAGTAATGGCAGGAGGAAATGCCGACCTAGTTATATATATTGGTCATGATTATTTAATGGAATCATCATGGCGTGATTATTTACCTGATAGTTGGCGTTGGAATACATTGTCAAAAACAGAGAAAGAAAAACAAAAATTACGTTACGCTGCGGTATTTGCTTGTAAAAGCCAGAAATATTTTACTCCACCATTATCTCGTTTAGGTATTACACCATTAATTTTAACCTTGCATCGAATGGCGCCAGAAGCTTATAGTGTGCATGCAATGATTAACAGCTGGTTAAATGGTGAATCGAAAGATGAAATAAGGTTTAAAGTAGCAAGTGCTTACAGCCAATATCAAAAGTTAAGCAAACCAGCCTTACACATATTTACCACAGAATATAGCCAATAATATTTTTTCAGTAATTTATTTAATTTATTAATAAAAAAGGCGAATAGATATGTTGAAAACACCAAAAATTGTCATCTTAACCGGTGCAGGTATTTCTGCTGAATCAGGGTTATCGACATTTCGTGCCCAAAATGGTTTATGGGAAGGTTATGATGTTAATGATGTCGCGACTTATGAAGGATATATGCGTAATCCGGTCGCTGTTCATGATTTTTATAATATGTTGCGTAGAAAACTACAAAATCCTGAAGTAAAACCTAATACGGCTCATTTTGCTTTAGCGCAATTAGAACAAAAGTTAGGTTCGGATAATGTATTAATTGTTACCCAAAATGTGGATAACTTGCATGAACAAGCTGGTTCTAAAAATATTATCCATATGCATGGTGAATTATTAAAAGTGCGCAATGAAAAAACAGGACAGATAATCGATTGCTATTACGATGTGAATTATCATGAAAATAAATTAATTCGCCCACATATTGTTTGGTTTGGTGAGATTCCACTACAAATGGAAGAAATTTATAACGCACTTTCACAAACAGACTATTTTATTTCGATTGGTACATCAGGTAATGTTTATCCAGCTGCAGGATTTGTTCAAATAGCTAATCAAGCGGGAGCCAAAACTGTTGAACTTAACTTAGAACCAAGTTTAGGGGAAAATTTATTTGAAACAAAAATTTATGGTCCAGCGAGTAAAATTGTACCAGAGTTTGTTAAAAAATTTATATAAACTATTAAATTAGTTTAGCTGTTTTAAATAATTTTTACCGCCAAGGTTATTCATTTGATTACGAATCCATTGCGCTTTTTTTTGTATATGATTATTAGGGTTAGCTGGATTCCATTTTCTAGGGTTAGGTAATGTAGCAGCGAGTAGACTTGCTTGATAAGGCGTTAACTTGTTAGCACTTACTTGAAAATAGTATTGCGAAGCTGCTTCTATACCAAAGATTCCCTCTCCCCACTCAACACTGTTTAGATAAATTTCAAGCGTTCGTCGTTTAGACCAGAGTAACTCAATTTCAAGAGTAAACAAGGATTCAAAACCTTTACGAATCCAACTACGCGAAGGCCATAAAAAAATATTTTTTGCTACTTGTTGACTAATAGTACTGGTACCACGAATTTTTTTATTATTTCGATTATGCTGTAGAGCAAGATCAATTGCTTTAAAATCAAATCCCCAATGATTAGCAAACTTTTGATCTTCAGCAGCGATAACCGCTATTTTTATATGATCTGATATTTGATTCCAATCTTTCCATGTCCGTTGTTGAGTAATATTCCAATGAGTGAGTTTTCTCTCTACCATTAACATAGAACCAAAAGGAGCAACCCATCTTAATAAAAGAACAATTAAAAAAGATAACAGTATAAATCCAATTATCATTTTTTTTGTAATGTTAAAAACTCTTTTTAATAAAGATTTCATGCTTATTCAGATAAAATAAAAAATTAGTGAAATAAGATACGATATATTATTATTTAAATAAATAAATTTTTCTAAACGCAACTATTTAATGAAAATAGCAGAATAAATAAAAAGATAGTGCTGAGATAATTACGGTATAGCATTTTATGGTGTGGAATATTAAAATTTTTCGGATTTAATTTCCTTGGGTTTGGATCCTAAAAAAGATAGTTAATTTTTTAAAATTGTTAAAATGTGTTTGAATCATCTAAAAAATTCATTAAAACTTATAAATTATTGCACTGTTAAAAAAATCTACTAAAATAGTATAAATAACAACTAAAGGAGGGGGGGCTATTTTGGATTATTTATATGTAATTTTTCTCAGTATATGCTTGGTTTATTTGTCTTCATTCCGTAGAGGCGGATTTGGAGATAAACGTCCTAAAAAAGTTCCAGGCATTGTTATTTTTCTTTATATCGTTGTAAGTTTCCTCTTTATTGATGAAATGCTTGATATACTTCCTCGAACAGGATGTACCCAAATTATAAATTAGAATCATAATTTTGTTCATACAATAGTATGAACTTTCGATTAACTTTCTAACTGATAGCATCGCTCTAGAGGGTAACAATTTCAGAAATTTAAAATTATTTTAATTAAAATTTTTAATATAGAAATTGTTAACTTTAGCCACGGTTAAGCAAATGGGATTGATCAAGTTATCCGCTAATAAACAATTTGATTGCCAATTTATAGAATTGTTTCGTGAATCAAATGGTTATTTAAGTAGCTTAATTAATAATATATGTTATCTAACCTATTAGATTATCAAATAAATCCAGCTATTCTTGATAAAGAAAAAAATAATGATCGTATTTTATTGCCTGATAATCGAAATGTACTTTTTTAGATTTTTTAAAACTAAATAAATAATCAGAGTTTTGTAAAAGCCCAAATGTTATAGATAATAAATAGTACATTTGGGTTTATTGTTTATATGAGTATAAGCCATTAGTCTGCGTAAATTATGCACAAAATTGGTGATACCTTTATGTCTTGGCTGTTTAATTTGATTTTAATTCAAAATAACTTTTTATAAATTCGGCTATCTGGCTCGGTTCATTGATATTAAGTTTTGGTAAATTAGTCTCTATTGGTTTATCACAGGCAATAGCGACAGTAAAATTATCTATAAAAAGAGGTTTTTGATTTGCGCTTCGGTGGCACATAATTTTAGGAATAGTTTCATCTTTAAATCCCTCAACTAATATAATATCGACATCTGAAAAGTGATTAATTAATGTCTGTATATCAACAGGTTTATCAGGTGTTTCATGAATTAACGCATAACGATTATTACATGCCACGATAGTTTGTAATGATCCAGCTTTATGCAATTTATAACTATCTTTCCCTGGTATATCAAATTCAATATCGTGATGGGCATGTTTTAACGTGGCGACTTTAAATCCTTGCTCAACAAGCAGTGCAATAACTTTTGTTAACAGTGTTGTTTTACCACTGCCGCTATACCCTGTGATTCCAATTATTTTTTTATCATTCATAGACTATGAACTCTAACATGTTATATTAAAGATAAATATTACATCATTTTATACAAGATTAAAGGTAATGATATGTACGATTTTTTAAATGATTATAATCAAACAGTGCACCCTAATTTATTAAAAGAATTTGTTGATATTAATAATAAAAAGTTGAGTGGTTATGGATTAGATGAATGTTGTGATGATGCAATAAATAGCATTAAGAAAATATTAAAATCACCGAATGCCGATGTGCATTTTATGGCAGGCGGAACCATTACCAATTTGACCATGATTTCACATATTTTAAAACCTTATCAGGCAGTTATTGCTGCTGAAACTGGTCATATCAATGTTCATGAAACAGGTGCGATTGAAGCGACAGGGCACAAAGTTGTTACAGTCAAAACTGAAGATGGAAAATTAACACCAGAATTAATTAAACCTGTTTTAGATTATCATTATGATGAACATATGGTGCAACCTAAACTTGTCTACATTTCAAACACTACCGAATTAGGTACTCTATATACGAAGCAAGAGTTAAAAAAACTGTATCAATTTTGTCAAAAACATCATCTTTATCTTTATTTAGATGGTGCTCGTCTAGCAATGGCCTTGGCGGCAAAAGATAACGATATTACTTTTCCTGATTTGGCTAAATACACTGACGCATTTTATATTGGCGGTACTAAAGTTGGCGCCTTTGCGGGTGAGGCATTGATATTTAATAATCTTTCAATTAATCATGATTTCCGTTTCAATATGAAACAAAAAGGAGCAATACTAGCAAAGAGTTGGATTATAGCTGTACAGTTTAAAGCGTTAATGGAAAATAATCTTTATATTTCGCTTGGTAAGCATAGCAATGATATGGCTGAAAAACTCAAAAATTTGTTTGAGAATGAAGGATTAACATTTGCAGCTAAACCACAATCCAATCAACTGTTTGTTAATTTTCCTAATCAACTTGCCAAAAAAATTATTTCACTGTATGCCCTAGATAATTTAGGCCAAACTGATCCAAGTCATATTGGCTTACGTTTTTGTACTTCATGGGCAACACAAGAAGTAGAAATAGAGAATTTTGCTAAACAGTTAAAGGCGCTACTTAGAAAATAATAATATATTTTTATAAATATATTTGCACGGCTATATAATATAAATTGAAAATATCGCCAACCGATCTGAAAAAAAGGTTAATGTTTGAAAATTACCTCTAGCTTTTAAGATTTTTAATTTATGTTTGAGTTATAAAAGATTATGTTTAATTTTGCACTATATAAACCAACTAAATATGGTTTAATAATAATTACTTGAATGAAATGTTAGCTCTTTCCAGCATTTCTAGAGTATTAATATTAGTAAAGCCTAAAGGATTTTCACTAAAATCAACAGCGATAGCATTAATTTGCTTAAGAAACAGCATAAGCTTACGATCTCCGTTGTCTAAATATTTTTTTAGTTGGGGGATGATATTTTTATGGATCAATAAAATAGTAGGGTGATCATTTTCTCCATCGAAAGGGTAAATCGCTTGATGGGTTGCTGTAAATTTTGCTAAACGATCGATAAGATCTTCAGGTAAAAAAGGCGTATCACAGCTCACAAATAAATTCCAATCTGTTGTACTTCTTAATAAGCCACTATAAATCCCTGATAAAGGTCCTAAAAATCCTTTTAAATCATCACAAAAAACAAAATAGCCTAATGAACTATATAGATCTGCATGTCGATTACAATTAATCATAACCAAATTGACTTGAGGTTTAATACGATCAATGACATGTTGATAAAGCGGTTTTCCTGCTAACAACATTAAACCTTTATCCTTACCATTCATACGGTTACTTTGCCCACCGGCTAAAATAATTGCAGTAATTGACAGTTTTCGCATAAATTATTTCTCTTTTACATTGCCAAAAAACAAAATAGCATTACTATATAGCAAAGTTATTTTTTAGTCGCAAATAACCTATATCAGCAGTTTATGATATCTTTCTAAATGCACTATTTAAATTTAAAGTCGAGTATATAATAGAGACCTTTTAATATATAGATAGTAAAGTAAAGATTAACATAAAGGTTTATATTATCACTTTCAACTTAGTTGAATATTTAATAAGGTAGTTATTATGAAATGTCATCGTATAGATGAGTTAATAGAGTTATTACAACCAGCATGGGAAGCAGATTCAGATCTGAATTTATTGCAACTTTTAGATAAATTGGGTAAAGAAGCTGGTTTTGACGGTGACCTAAAAGATTTGAGTGATGAAGTGCTAATTTATCATTTAAAAATGCGTAACTCAGATAAAAATGAAGCAATACCTGGGTTAAAAAAAGATTATGAAGATGATTTTAAAACCGCATTGTTAAAAGCCCGCGGAATTATTAAAGAATAAGGAGAATGAATTAAATGAAAAAAACGCTTATTGCTATGGGTGTATTGTTATTTTCGGTAAATTGTTTTGCGGATGATTCTTCGACAAATGCAATATCAAATACATCCCAAATCACTGCAACAACACAAGCACCAATTGAAGAGGGTAAACAATATATTGTATTACCAACTTATCCATCACCTGAAAAAGAAGTCATTGAATTCTTCTCGTTTAATTGTCCTAGTTGTTTTCGATTCGAAACAAAATATCATGGTACGAACCTTATAGCTAAAGCTTTACCAGAAGAGATGAAAGTTAAACGTTATCACTTATTGGACTTTGGATCGCTGGCTATGGAATTATCTGAAGCATGGGCGATAGCTAACGTTCTTGGCATAGAAGATAAAGCATCGGAAGCACTTTATAATGCAGTACAAAAAGATAGAACAATAAAAACGGCTGATGATATTAAGATAGTATTTGCAAAATTAGGCGTTGATGAGGAAACTTATGAAAAAACTAAAAATAGTTTCTTAGTAAAAGCATTTATAGCTCAACAAGCTGACGCTATTAAAGAAATGCAACCGTCATCTATTCCTTCTATTATTGTTAATCGTAAATTTTATATTAATTCTTCTGGTTTAGATACATCAAACGATGATGCTTATATAGCTGATTATGTTAGAGTTGCAAATTTTTTAGCTAGTTTAGATCCTAATGTTAAAGTTGACGCAAAAAAGAAAAAATAATTAAAGGATATGAGTGTTAATAGTCGATATAGAATAAAAGATTATTAAAAGACTCAAGTTTTAGTAAGTATTTAAAGCCTTTACGTGAAGAAATTCAGTAAAGGCTTTTTTGTAACTATTAAAGTTACTCTCGTTCTAAAGCATAAATTGGATCGAGCTTTGCAGCACGTTTGGCAGGAAAATAACCAAAAATAATACCAATGATACTTGAGCAACTAAATGCCGCAACAATAGCTATGGATGAAAAACTCATAGCAAAAGATGTAACTAACACATTAAAAATAAATCCAACAACAAATGACAGTAAAATGCCTATTATTCCACCGGTTAAACATACTAATACTGCTTCAATTAAGAACTGTTGCAAAATGTCACTTGAGCGTGCTCCAACTGCCATACGAACACCGATCTCTCGTGTTCTTTCGGTGACTGAAACGAGCATGATATTCATTACACCAATACCGCCAACAATAAGTGAAATTAATGCAATGGTTGACACTAATAGCGTCAAGACCCAAGCTGAAGAATTTATTGTTTCACGCACATTGTCTGAATTAAAAATGAAAAAATCTTTAGTGCCATGCCTTTGTAACATAATTCGATTAACGGCTTGCTCTGCAATCGACAAATCAATATTATCATTAATGCGCACAGTAATGCTTCTTAATGGAGTTTGCCCAACCATACGATTGATAACAGTCGTATAAGGTAACCAAACATTTAGACTCTCATTACTACCAAATCCTTGCTGTTGCCTTGTAGCAACTCCAATAATTTTAACTGGTAGCTGACCGACCATTAAAATTTTTCCGATTGGATCTTCATTTGCAAATAATCGCTTTACTGTGTTTTCATCGATTACGGCATCTTGTGCCGAATTATCAATGCTAGTTTGATTAAAAGAGACACCTTGTGTAATATCATAACCACGAACAGCAAAAAATTGCTCACCGACACCGTTAACAGTCCCTGTTACTGCTAGATTATTAATTCTGAAATAAACACTGGTTGATAGGTTAGGAGTAGTACTATGGACAAAACTTTGCTGAGCTAAAAAATCAGCATCCGATGAGCGTAAAGTTGTAATTTTATCTGCATTACGATCACCAAAACCATTACCAGCATAAATTTCTAATGTACTTGTCCCCATAGAATTAATATTTGATAAGATTTTTTGTTTTGTTCCTTGTCCTAATGCCACCATTGAAACTACAGAAGCGATACCGATAATAATACCTAACATCGTTAAAAAGGTACGTAATCGTTGCGAACACATTGATAAAATTGCCATTTTGAAAGCATCACGAAAACGATAATATTTTGCTCGAAAATTATCTTGAGTTTTAGCTTGTTCAATTTGTTTAACTTGGCGATTGTCGTTAATTTCTGATTGATAATTAGGATTGATTGAATCTGAAATAATATTGCCATCACTAATTTCAATGATTCGCTGTGCGCTTTGGGCAATATTTGCATCATGAGTGACAATAATAACTGTATGACCTTGACTGTGCAGTTCGCGTAGTATCGTCATAACTTCTAGGCCACTTTTACGATCAAGTGCACCTGTTGGCTCATCGGCTAAGATGATTTGCCCACCATTTATTAGAGCACGACCGATACTAACACGTTGCTGTTGTCCACCCGATAACTGATTAGGTTTATTGTGAATTTTATCCGCTAGCCCTAAACGAGTTAAAATTTCGGTAGCACGTTCTTGTCTCTCTTCATCATTGACACCAGCATAGATTGCTGGAATTTCAACATTCCCTTGAGCAGTTAATGCATTTAACAGATGATAGCGTTGAAAGATAAAACCAAAATGTTCACGACGTAGTTCAGCCAATTCATCAGGCGACAATTTACTGGTAATTCGACCACTTATAGTATAAGTACCGGTAGTCGGTTTGTCTAAGCATCCTAAAATATTCATTAAGGTAGATTTACCGGAACCCGATGCACCAATAATTGCCACCATTTCCCCAGCGTTAATTGTTAAATTTATACTTTTAAGAACTTGTATGGTTGAATCCCCTGCAGGGAATTCACGAACAATATTTTCAAGCTTAATTAGAGGTGTGTTTTTGTTTGCCATAATTAGAATCGCATCCTTGGCCCTTTTGCATTACTACTTAGTGATGCACCATTAGTGCTACTAACTATAACGGTATCCCCTTCTTTAATACCTGATTTTATTTCGACATTTATATTATTATTAATGCCTACTGTAACTTCTCGTTCTTCAATTTCGTTACTTTTATTTAATAGATAAACAATGGCTTTATTGTCTGCTAGATTTTTTTGGAGAGCTTGAGATGGAATAGTCAATACATCTTTTGCTGAAGATAATACAATGTAGACTTGTGCTGTCATGGATATACGTAAAATACGATCTGGATTATCAACATCAAGTAACCCATTATAGTAGATAGCACTTTTCGTTGTTGATGAACTTGAACTTGTTGTCGTTTCGGTATTAATTGAATCTGGAGCTGGTTCAATTGCGCGTAATGTTAAACCATCAAAACGCTTATTGGGTAGGCCTAAAATTGTAAAATAGACTGGCATACCTTTTTTAACATTAATGACATCGGCTTCCGAAATTTGAGCTTCAATCGTCATTTTATCAAGTTGAGCAACTTTTACGATGGTCGGTGCACTTTGTACTGAGTTAACGGTTTGACCTTGATCAACGGGAATTGCCACAATCACACCATCAATCGGCGAACGAATTTTGGTATAACCTAAATTAACTTTGGCGGTATCTACAGCAACTTGAGCATTTACAATATCTGCATCAAGGGCTGCAATATCGGCTTTAATTGCATCAAGATCAGCTTTTGCTGCATCTAAATCTGATTGAATACCAACGCCTTTATTAACCAATTTTAATTGGCGCTCATAAGTTAACTGGTAGTTTACCAATTTTGCTTTTTTAGATTTGCGTTGCGCTTCTAAACTATTAAGGGATGCTTCGGATTGCTTTAGATCATTATTTTGTTTTAGATCGTCAATCTCGGCAATCATATCACCTTGTTTAACTTCGTCGCCTAACTCAACATAAAGCTTTTTGATTTGTCCTGAAACTTGAGCCCCAACGCTTACTTGTTTAAAAGCACTAATTGTACCGTCTGCTAGAACTGATTTTTCAATGTTACCTTTGGTAACGGGGGAAGTAATATAATTAACAGTTGTTTCTGTTGGAAATATAATTAATTTCGCAATAAAGAAAATTACGAAAATAATGATTGCTATTACTATATATTTAATTTTAATGAACTTTAACAATCTTTTCATCCTTTAAATTTGTTATTATTGTAGTATTACATATTTTATCGCAATAATTTAAACGATATTAATAATTATTCCTAATAAACTGTAATGAATATGAAAATAAATAAAACGCTATAAAATAAAAAGTAATCTAGTTTATCTTTTTCTTAAAAAATTAATAATAGAAAGATGTTATTGAATTTATAGAAAAAAAAAGATTATTCTAGTAATATGTAGCCACTAACCCTAATTTATACATGTAATTAGATAAAAACAGTATACAGAAGTCTTTTTGAAAATGCGTATTTTATTTTCTATTGAACTGTTTTTTATTAATAAATTAATAGCAATCTATTTAAAAAGTATCCTTGTGTGGAGCTCAATAAATGTCTTTTCAAAAACAACAATCCACGTTAGATAATGCCTTAACTTTGCTTGAAATAATTAGCCATTATTCTTCTGGAATATCTTTGGCAGAAATCGTTAAACTAAGTCGGATGGCAAAAACAACAGTATTTAGAATTTTAGACATATTAAAAAAAAGACAATATCTCTGCTATGACGCCTCCACTGAAAAATATTTTTTAGATGTAAAAGCTTTTGAGTTAGGCGTCAAAGGATTGATGAATATATCTTTAGTGGGTATATCAATTCCTTTTTTAAAAAAACTTGCTGCAAAGCTTAATGAAACCTGTTTTTTAGCTGTCTATCATGATGGCAGTGTTATCTATTTGTATAAAGCCGAAGGTGAACTTGCTGTCAAAACCAACTCACATATTGGTAGCCGAATGCCAGTATATTGTACTGGACTGGGTAAATCATTATTAGCTTATCAACCGTTAGTTGAAATTAATAAAGTTTTAAGTCGTCCACTAATTCAATTCACCAGTAAAACCATTGTTGACCGAGAAGCCATCCATAATAGTTTAGCAAAGGTGTGTATTGATGGTTATTCTATGGATGATGAAGAAGTTGAAGAAGGCTTAACGTGTATTGCTGTACCAATCTTTATTAAGCAAAATAAAGTAGTAGGGGCAATAAGTGTTGCTGGATCTTCTTTTAGAATTATTCAGAAAAAAGAACTTATCATTAGTGAATTAAAAAGTATCTCATCATCTATATCGGTTGAACTAAAAAAGAAGAATTAACTTTATCTAAATGTTGAATTCATTTTATCTATTTTTTAAAGGTTTAAAACCATGATCCAAAAAGAGACAACTTCAGCAATAGATAAAGCCATTGCTGTTTTAGATGTAATTAGTAATTGTGCAGCAGGTGTAACAATTACTGAAATAATTGAAGCCACTAAACTTAATAAAATTATAATAAAGAAGATTCTAAACACATTGCTTGATCGTGAATATGTTTTTTTAGATGAAAAATCAGGTAAATATACTCTAGGTTTTAAATCGTTAGAGCTTGGAATATCCAGTCTTGTCAATGTTAATATTGTCGATATAGCGATTCCACATGTTAAATCGCTTTCAAATACAATCAATGAAACCTGTTTTTTAGGGGTTTATAATAGTGGCAATGTAGTCTATCTATATAAGAGTGAAGGTAACAATGCTATTCATACTAGTTCCAATTTAGGTCATATGCGACCGGCCTATTGTACAGGATTAGGTAGAATATTACTTGCTCATCAATCACAAGACGAGATTGAACGCATTTTACAATCATCATTGCCACAATATACACAAAAAACCATAACCGATTCACAGCAACTCAATGAGCTATTAGCAAAAGTTCGTTGTGAAAATATCGCTTATGATTGGGAAGAAGTTGAAGAAGGTCTTGTTTGTGTTGCTTCCGGCATATTTAATTATAGTAACGAGGTTGTAGCAGCTTTAAGTATTGCTGGTCCTAGCCATCGAATGCATAATCAAATTGAAAAATGCGCCTCTTTATTAAAAGAGACGACAAATTTGATTTCTAAACGATTAGGGTACATTTCGACATAACATTTGGATTAAAATAATTTTTAACTTCTGATTAAACAGATATTAGATTATTCATTGCTTCATAAGGTATGATTGCACCACGATATTGAATAACTGTTGCTGCTAAATCATGTCCTTGCTTAATTGCTGCCTTAATTGAACCACCGAGTAATCTAATTGATAAATACCCTGCACTAAATGAGTCTCCGGCAGCCGTTGTATCAACAATTTTTTGCTTAGCAATAATATTTGCTGGAACTTCTACACGATCATTTGCCGTCGCTACAATACAACTTTCACTTCCTCTTTTAATAATGATCTCTTTTACGCCCAATTTACGACTACGAACAATACTATCTTCATAATTATCATTTCCCCATAGCAGATATTCATCTTCTTGGGTTAAAAATGCGATATCGGTATAGGATAGAATTTTAGAATAGACGTTTTGAGCGTACTCCTGACTACGCCATAATCGTGGGCGATAATTATTATCAAAAATCACTTTACCACCGTTAGCTTTGAACGTTTCTAACAATTCAATGAGCTTATCTATACTGTATTCATCTAAAATAGCAACACTAATACCGCTTAAATAAATGTAATCAAATTTAGTTATTGTTTTACATATTTGTTGTGTTTGTTCAGTCTGTAACCAAAATTTTGCTGCAGCATCGTTTCGCCAATAATAGAAAGATCGTTCACCATGGCTATCGGTAACAATGGCATATAATCCAGGCATTTTATTATCCATTTGTTGAATAAGATTGGTTTTAATGTTTTCCTTTTGCCATTGATTCAACATTTCTTGGCTAAATGGATCAACGCCAAGACCCGTTACATAGTAAATTGCTGCTTGATTGTCAGTAAATAACCGAGACAAATAAACTGAAGTATTTAACGTATCTCCACCAAAGCCTCTTGTCGTTATCTTATCTTTAATTGAGAGTTCAATCATGCACTCGCCAATTACTGCTATATTTATGGTCATTACTTGTCCTTATCAGATATTATTGGTAATTGAAATTACGTAATTAGATCTCATGTGGCATTATTTCCACCATAAGTGGTCAACTAATCTAGGCTGACTTTAACGACCACTTTACGAATTTTTTCAGTCTTCCCACCGACAATACAAAGAGGTTTATGTACTTCATATGGGTAAAAAATTACAAAATCTTTTGGTTGTAATACAAACATGGTTTCTTCTATTGGCGCTTTCACAAAGGCAATATCCCCATTGATAAGCTTATCTTCAATTATTTCGCTATGAGGGGGTAAAGTTGATACAGCCATGCCTTCTTGACCAGATAATACAATTTGAATATCAATGTATTTAGCATGATATTCATATTTACCTTCTTCTTGCGTTCGGGATAACGTTTCTGAAACCATATAAAAAACTTTATCACCATCAATTGAGTACCGACCATTTTCGGTATTGTCATTTATCTGTTGTTTTACTAATTCTATTGCATGTTTTAATTTTTGAGGTAAATAAGGGGTTAAATCCAAATGTTCAATATTGCCAATAATCATTGTGATCTCCTTGAAAAGTTAATTATTGGCTGTAACAGCTAGCCAATAATTAAGCCAAAATACATGTAAATTTATATTGAATTATCTGCCTAACCAGCCGCCATCTACCGCAATGGTAAATCCATTAATATAATCGGATGCTGAGGAAGATAAAAATACAGCTGCACCCCCTAAGTCTTCAGGGTTACCCCAACGCCCGGCAGGGATCCGTTCTAGGATCTGGCGATTACGAATTTCATCATTCATTAAAGCAGTATTCATTTCTGTTGCGATATAACCAGGGGCGATACAGTTGATTGTGATACCTTTTGATGCCCATTCATTGGATAAAGATTTTGAAAACCCTGCTACCGCTGATTTTGCTGCTGTATAAGCGGGAATGGTATATCCACCTTGAAAAGCAAGTAATGAAGCAATATTAACAATTTTCCCGTATCCTCTTTCAAGCATATGTTTACCTACTTGTTGGCACATAAAAAATACAGCATTCATATTAATATTAATAACAAGATCCCAATCATGCTTAGGAAAATCCACAGAGGGATAACGTCGTTGTATACCAGCGTTATTAATTAAAATATCAATGCGCTGGTATTTTTGGATAATACTGGAAATAAGATCGGCATACTGCTCAAAATGAGATAGATCAAAAGTAATGGTTTCACAAGTTACATTATATTTTTGTATCTCTTGTTCGGTTTGCTCATCTCGTGTGACATCAATAATAATGATGTTAGCTCCGGCATTAGCTAAACTGATTGCTAAAGACTTACCGATTCCCCGTGATGCACCTGTAACAATTGCATTTTTACCTGTTAAATCAAATGGATTTTTATTTTTCATAATGATATACCTTAATTTTTATATTTTTATTAATCTGCAAATTTAAACAATGTTTTAATCACATTCTCACCCGTTAATGCATTAGCAAACCCTTGTTTTGCCTCTTCTGGAGTTAATATGGTGAGTAATTTCTTGTATGGAAAATCTTGTTGTATAAATTTGATTGCAGTTTCAAAATCTCTGGCTTCATATACTCGAGTACCAATAATCGTGAGTTCTTTAAATTCAATGTCGAGTAATTTAAATTCTGTTGGTTTTTTATATGATCCTACAATTTCGATTGTTCCTTGAACTTTAACTAAATCAGTTAATTGCAAAGCAACGGATGGATGTGCGGCACAATCATAAACAATATCAGCGCCTATATGATTGGTTAATTTTAAAACAGCAGTTAAAACATCTTCCTGTTTAGGATTAATGACGATAAAACCAAGTTCTTTGGCTAAATTAATACGGAAATCATTGGTTTCGATAACAATAACTTGTTTTGCGCCAGCAAGCTTTAGTACACTGGCAACACATAATCCAATGGTACCGGCACCAAAAACGACCACTGAATCACCAACCTTAAATGGCGTTCTTGATACAGCATGAATACCTACCGCTAATGGTTCAACAAAGGCACCTAAATCCATTGGAAAATCATCAGGTAGTATATGTATTTTGCTTTTATCTACTTTTACATATTCAGCCATACCACCTGCAGTATCAATACCATACAGTTTAAGCGTTTTACAAACATGGCTATTACCAGATTGACACGCTGAACATTGAACGCAGGAAATAAGCGGACGAACACATACTTTCGTTCCTGTTGGTAATTGTTCATCACCATTGACGACATACCCTGAAAATTCATGACCTAATACTAAAGGCGCTTTTGCTCTTGGATGTACACCAAGATAAATATTGAGATCAGAACCACAAATTCCAGCATGACTTACTTTAATTAGTACTTCGTTTTCATTAACTGATGGCTTGGATGTTTGTTCACAAACTACATTATTCGGTCCTTTATAAATTATTGCTTTCATTATTTATTTCCTTGATTTACTTTTAATTGTTTAGGCAATATAAAGGTTTTTCACCTTTAGCTAATCGGATAGCTTCTTGTGCAGCTTTACGTTTTAAATCTTTTTGGGATTGTTCGGAATACCAAGCTGCATGCGGGGTTGCAATAAAATTATCCAACTCGAATAACTTTCTATCTGTAGGGGGTTCATGCATAAATACATCAAGCGCTGCACCTGCAATTGTCTTATTTAATAAGGCATGATAAAGCGCCTCTTCATTTACAATGCCTCCTCTTGCGGTATTAACTAAATAGCAATTTTTTTTCATTACTGAAAATTGCTCATAACTAATTAAATTTTGTGTTTGTTTAATTAGCGGCAGATTAAGTGAAATAATGTCTGACTCAGTTAATAATTTTTCAAAGTTAACGCACTCGATAAAATCGGGAAGATCTTCTTGCTTCGCTAGGGGATCAAAACCAATGACTTTAAGTCCAATGCCATGTAGTTTTTTAGCTAATGAAAGGCCAATTCTACCTAATCCGATAATACCCGCTGTTTGTTCTTGTAAACGATAGATTGGAATTGCTTTCTCATAAGCCCAAATCCCCTTTTTTGTATCATTAACAAATAATGGCAATTTTCTTGTTAGCGCCATGATGAGTGATAAGGCATGATCTGCCACTTCATTGGTACCATAATCAGGCACATTGCAAACTGCGACATTATTTTTTGTTGCAGATTCAATATCAATAGTATTGACACCAACGCCGTAGCGTACAACACCCTTTAAATTTTTTAGATTACTTAAAACATCATCCGATATGGTTGCATATTGTAAAACTAAAGCATCAGCATCATGACAATATTTAATAATATCAGCTGGTTGCGTAATGTTTAGTATGGCAAAATCGACACCATTTTTTGTAAAAGTTTGTTTTTCTATTTCCATGGATTCATGGTCACAATCTGTAATATAAATCTTCATCTATTCTCCTTAATTAAATCGGAATAACATTCCTAAATAATATTAATTAAGAATTTAAAAGAATAGTATTCCATTTTATTGTTATTGTGATCGTAATCACATAAAACTTTAATATTAAAAAATATCAATATACAGATAAATTAAATTATTTTAATTAGTTATATGTTATTTCTGTCGTTCTTTACTGTAAGTTTTTTTATCCTCTTTGCTATATAAAAATTATTTAGTTGCTTTTTGTTTATTTATTTTTATTAAAAAAAGAAATTAAAATAATATTAATTTTCAATTAATTATTTTTTATTTGGTGATGTCTATCACAAAACTATTAAGCAAATTTGATTTTATTTTATTATTTTATATATTCAAAAAAGGAATGTTATTCCGAATATTTTAATTATGCTTGGTGTTAATTGGATAATCTAAATTAATTAATTTAAATCATGTTGTTATTTTTAAGGGATAGATAATGAAAATAAAAAAATTTATTGATCAAATACCTGGAGGACTAATGTTAATCCCTCTTTTCTTGGGGGCATTATGTAATACATTTTTTTCAGGAGGAGGTAAATATTTAGGCTCTTTTTCAAATGGTTTGATTTCTGGCACGATACCTATTTTGGCTGTTTGGTTTTTTTGTATAGGTGCATCTATAGAATTAAAAGCAACAGGCATGATGTTAAGAAAATCAGGTGTATTAGTTGTAACTAAAATTGCTACAGCTTGGGTTGTTGCGCTAATTGCTGGCACTTTTTGGAGTAAAGGTTACATGGTCGAAGGAGGCATATTTGCTGGATTTTCTATTATTGCACTCGTTGCTTCAATGGATATGACTAATGGAGGATTATATGCCGCCTTAATGAACCAATATGGCTCAAAAGAAGAGGCCGGTGCGTTTGTTTTAATGTCTTTAGAATCTGGACCACTTATGACAATGGTTATTCTTGGTGCTTCTGGTGTAGCTTCGTTTGAACCAAGACTATTTATCGGCGCAGTATTACCATTTTTAATTGGTTTTATGTTAGGAAACTTAGATTCTGATCTGCGTAAACTATTCGGTAGTGCCGTACAAACATTAATTCCATTCTTTGCGTTTGCACTTGGTAACAGCATAAAACTACAAGTCATTTTTGAAACAGGATTAGCGGGTATTTTACTGGGTTTACTGGTGATCGTAATTACTGGTATTCCACTTATTTTGGCTGACAAATTCTTAGGTAAAGGTAACGGTACGGCAGGTGTTGCAGCATCAAGCTCGGCAGGCGCAGCAGTTGCAACGCCTTTATTAATCGCTGAAATGGTACCCGAATTCGCGCCTGTTGCCTCAGCAGCTACAGCAATGGTTGCAACCAGTGTGATTGTCACATCAATTATTGTGCCAATTATTACATCAATCTGGGCAAAAAAATTCAGCCCTAACTTTGTTAAAAATGATACAATCTAAGTTGATTTTTAAAACAAAAATTCGAATAAAACAATTGAATTAATTTATTAACAAAGGAGAAATAAAATGAATAAACTATTAAGTCTAGTATTACTAATGGTGCTATCTATTGGCAGCTGTTATGCAGCAACATCAAATAATCAATCTACTGTAGAACAAGCGGTAGAAACCATGCGTTTAGCGATGCTTAATGCCGATAAAACTCAATTAGAAAATGTGGCTTTACCTTCATTAACTTATGGTCATTCAAACGCGGTTATTGAAGATAAGGCTGAGTTTGTGGATGCTATTGTCAGTGGTCGTTGGGGATTTATTACACTTGAATTTCAAGATCAATCCATTATTACCGAAGGTGATACAGCAATTGTTCGTCATGTATTTTCTTCTGATATGAATAATAGCGGCAAAAAAATTAAAGTTAAACTTGGTGTGATGCTAGTGTTTAAAAAAATTGGCGAGGATTGGAAATTATTAGCCCGTCAATCCTATCAACTTCCGCAATAATTATTCAAAATATTAAAATGTTTTGATTTCGATAAGAAATAATAGAAGCGTTGTTGATCAGTATTTAGGGGGTCAATAGCGCTTAAAATTATCAATTATTTAATTAAACAAATAGTTATATTCCATTTATAACATTATTCTCACTAATTTGGTTAAGTTTTTATACTCAAACATATACTCAAACATATAGTTAACCTGAAACTTTTTGACAAAAATTGACCTTGTTAATCAGTGATAATGTGATCTTTATTCGGAATTATTGGTGATTGCGCTATAATGACGCCAATTTTTTTCAGTTAATAAAGATAGTAAAGAGCATGGCGTTAAAAATAACCAACAAATGTATTAATTGTGATATGTGCGAGCCTGAATGCCCTAATGAGGCAATCTCAATAGGCTTTGATACCTATGAAATTGATCCCAATAAATGTACAGAATGTGTTGGCTATTATGATCACTCCACATGCCAGCGTGTTTGCCCAATTCAAAATGCTATTATTGCAGATCCCGAGCATGTTGAAACACAAGAAGAACTATTAGCCAAATTTGAACGACTTAAGCACTCATCTTAAATCAAAAAGCTTTAACTTCTATTCGTAGTTCTTTAGGAATTTCAAAAGTAATATTTTCTAAAATACCATCGGTTTCAATAAGTGATGTGCAACCTAAACCTTTTAAATGCTCGATAACTTGCTGCACTAAAATATCTGGTGCTGATGCACCCGCGGTTACGCCAATTGTCCGTGCGTTGACTAACCACTCTTGTTGAATATCCGACGCATAATCGATTAAATAAGCATTTTTGCTGCTTCGTCGTGCGAGCTCTGCTAAACGATTTGAATTCGATGAGTTTTTAGATCCAACAACTAAAACAATATCTGCACGAGATGACAATTGTTTAACCGCTTGTTGGCGATTGGTTGTGGCGTAGCAAATATCATTTTTACGAGGGCTACGAATATTTGGAAAGCGTTGTTTTAACGCGGCAATAATTTCGGCTGTATCATCAACAGATAAGGTTGTCTGAGTGGTAAAACAGAGATGATTTTCATCTTTAATTTTTAACTTATTTACATCTTCAATCGATTCGATTAAATAGATACCACCTTGGGGATTATTATATTGGCCCATAGTACCATCGACCTCAATATGACCAGCATGACCGATTAAAATGACCTCTTCACCTCGATAACTTGATCGAGCTACTTCCATATGCACTTTGGTTACTAATGGACAAGTTGCATCAAAGATGCGCAATTTACGTTGTTTGGCTTCTTCTCGAACCGCTTTAGATACGCCATGCGCTGAGAAAATAAGAATGGTATTATCAGGTACTTCATTAATATCTTCAATGAATATTGCACCTAACTGCTTAAGACGATTAACTACATAACGATTATGCACCACTTCATGGCGGACATAAACAGGAGCACCAAAAAGTTCAATGGCTCGCTCAACGATGGTAATTGCGCGATCAACACCAGCACAAAATCCACGAGGATTAGCTAAAATTATTTGCATATTACTCAGCAGTCTGTTTAGGTTTTTTATAGTTACAAAAAATAAATAATCCAATGCCTATACAGATAGCGCAATCTGCAATATTAAAAGTTGGATAGTGCCAACTACCAAAATTAACATCTAAAAAATCAACCACAAAACCATGGTAAAGGCGATCGAATAAATTACCTAATGCTCCACCTAAAATTAGTGATAATGAGAAATTTTCTAATTTTTTTTGGCGTGAATTACGATAGAGCATATGCATAATGACAACGCTGATAATCAAGGCAATAGCAACTAGCATTTCACGTTGTCCCTCGAAAAAACTAAACGCTGCGCCGATATTACGTACATAAGTAATAGAGAAGAACGGTAAAAGATTTACTGATTCAAACAGAGAAAATTTATCAATAATAAAAAACTTACTTGCGATATCAATTACAAAAATCACAATTGTAACGAGTAACCAGTAAAGTCCATTATCTTTTTTCATATAGTATGCTCATTATTATATTTCCGCCGACAGGTGTCGGCGGTAAAAATATTGAATTGCTATAGATTTTATTCTATAGCGGTTTTTTTATGTCAAATTATGAGTGACTAGGCGAAATGTCTAACTTCACCCTTACCATTAATATTTTCTTCACAGCGTTTACATAAATGCGTGGTTGGATCGTTATCGATAGTATAGTGCCAGCAACGAGGACATTTATCGCCTTGTGCTTTAGCTAGTTCAATTTTTAATCCATCAATATCACTTTGTACTGCATCTGCTGGTGCCGCTTGTAATGGCTTAACACTCGCTTGTGAGGTGAGTAATACAAAGCGTAATTCGTTTTCTAGTTTAGCTAAAGTTGCCATGATATCTTCATTAGCATAAAGGGTTACTGCAGCTTCAAGAGCCCCACCTATCACTTTATCATTACGACCTTGCTCAAGCACTTTATTTACTTCACTACGAATCGCTAAAATTTGTGCCCAATATTCACTATTTAATGTTTCACTTTCTGATAATGTAAATAGTTTTGTATACCACTCATCTTCAAAAACAAATTCCTGTTTTTCTGCTGCTGGTATATATTGCCAAATTTCATCTGCAGTGAAAGATAGAATTGGGGCAATCCAACGTACCATCGCTTGTGCAATATGATATAGCGCAGTTTGACAACTATGACGAGCAACACTATCACTTTTAGCCGTATATTGACGATCTTTGATGATATCTAAATAGAAAGAGCCCATTTCGATTGAGCAAAATTGCATAATACGTTGTACCACTTTGTGGAAATCATAGTTTTCATAGGCCTGAATAATTTGCTCTTGGGCTTCTTTAGCCATACTCACTGCCCAACGATCAAGTACAACCATATCTTCAGGTTTTATCATATCTTTGACTGGATCGTAACCATTTAAGTTTGCCAGTAAGAAACGTGCAGTATTACGGATACGACGATAGCTGTCCGCAGCGCGCTTGATGATTTCATCTGAATAGCTCATTTCGCCTGAATAATCGGTAGAGGCGATCCATAAACGTAAAATATCGGCACCTAATTTATTCATAACTTCTTGAGGAGTCACAATGTTACCGAGTGATTTAGACATCTTACGACCTTGTCCATCAACCACAAAACCGTGAGTTAAAACTTGTTTGTAAGGTGCTTTATTATCAATAGCTGTTGATAACATTAATGATGACATAAACCAACCACGATGCTGATCGGATCCCTCTAAATACATATCGGCTTCGTGTCCTGCAAATTCAGGACGAACACCAACCACTGAATAGAAAGTTGATCCTGAATCAAACCATACATCTAATGTGTCGGGTACTTTACGGTAATCATCGGCATCAGGGCCAAGTAGATCTTTAATATCGGCATCCCACCAAGCTTGAATCCCATTTTGTTCAACTAATTTAGCTACTTTTTCAACAAGTTCTAAAGTATCTGGATGCAGTTCTTCCGTCTCTTTATGTACAAATAGCGTCATTGGTACGCCCCATGTACGTTGGCGAGAAATACACCAGTCAGGGCGATTTGCTACCATAGTCTCAATACGTGCTTGTCCCCAATCAGGGATCCAACGGACTTGTTTAATCTCTTTTAATGATTGAGCGCGTAAACCTTGTTTATCCATGCTGATAAACCATTGTGGTGTTGCACGGTAGATAACAGGGGTTTTATGTCGCCAACAGCATGGGTAGCTATGTTCAATATTTTCAAAGTGTAGTAACGCATTGCGTTCTTTTAATAGTTCAACTACTACTTTATTGGCTTTAAAAACAAATAAACCATCTAAACCAGCGCCAGTTCCCGGTAAGTAACAACCATTTCCTCCAACAGGATTAGCGACTTCAAGACCATATTTTTGACCGACAATAAAGTCTTCAGCACCGTGTCCAGGTGCGGTATGTACAGCACCAGTACCTGCATCAACCGTAACATGTTCACCAAGAACAATTGGTTCATCAAAATCAAGGAAAGGGTGTTTGAAACGTAGTAATTCAAGATTCTTACCATGGCAAGAACCTAAAATTGTCCAATCAGTGATATCGGCGCGTTTCATTACTGATTCAACTAATTCTGCTGCCAAAATTAAGCATTCTTTATCGTTGATCTGTACTAGTTGATATTCTACCGTTTCATTAAGTGCGATTCCTCGGCTAGCAGGAAGAGTCCAAGGTGTTGTTGTCCAGATAACGGCATTAATCGTTAAATCAGTATTAATACCAAATTTATTCGCTACCGCTTGATTGTCGGTTGCTTTAAATTTTACATCAATTGCAGGTGATGATTTATCGTAATATTCTACTTCAGCTTCCGCTAATGCAGACATACAGTCAGTACACCAATAAACAGGTTTAGCGCCTTTTACTAAATGCCCATTTTTTATTACTTTACCTAATGCACGAATAATATTCGCTTCAGTATCGTAATTCATTGTGCGATAAGGATTTTGCCAGTCACCTAATACGCCCATTCGGATAAAGTCGGCTTTTTGTAGTTCAACTTGTGAAGCGGCATAATCACGACAAATTTGACGAAATTCAGCAGGTGTTACTTTTACGCCTGGTTTCCCGACTTGTTCTTCAACCTTTTGCTCAATGGGTAAACCATGACAATCCCATCCTGGAATATACGGGGAGTCATAACCACTTAACCCTTTTGATTTGATGATAATGTCTTTAATAATTTTATTGACAGCATGACCAATATGAAGTTTACCGTTTGCATAAGGAGGGCCATCATGCAAAATAAAGGCTTTTTTACCTTTTTTTACTTGGCGGATTTTACGATAAAGCTCTTTATCATACCAATTTTGCAACATCGCAGGTTCACGTTTAGCAAGATCACCTCGCATTGGAAACCCAGTTTCCGGTAAATTCAATGTATTTTTATAATCTGTCATGCTGATTTATTCCAGTTAATTTTGTTGATACTACTTTTTAATTGGTTAATTTTGCACTGATCTCTTTCGCAGTGCAAATATCTTGTGTTATTTGTTCTTTTAAGTCTGACAATGAATCAAATTTTTTCTCATCACGTAATTTATAAACAAAGGTAACGTCTAAATATTGTCCATAAATATCACCTGAAAAGTCAAACAGATTCACCTCTAATATTGCTTTTTTGCCTTGAATTGTGGGTCTTATTCCTATGTTGGCAATACCCTGATAATCTTGATTACTACAGCAGTTTTTGACTTTAACCAGATAAACACCTTGTAGCGCTGGTTTTTTGCGATGTAGATGAATATTGGCTGTGGGAAACCCTAACTGTCTAGCTAAAGCATTGCCATGTATTACACGCCCTTCAATAGTATAATCACGCCCTAAAAGGGAATGTGCTAATTTAAAGTCGCTATTTAATAACGCTTCTCGCACCGCAGTGCTACTGATTCTTAAGTTATTCCAAACCAATGTTGGCATACTTTGAACGACAAAGTGATGGTTGTGAGCATAATTTTGTAAAAGATGAATATCGCCTTTGCGCTCATGACCAAATCGAAAATCATCACCAATAGCAATATATTTAGCTTTTAATTTGTTAATTAACCAATCTTGAATAAAAGTATTGGCTGACATATTGGCAAAGGTTTGGGTGAATGGAACCGCAATAATATAGTCGATACCGAGCTTTTCAATTAACATCACTTTTTCTTTAAATGAAGTTAATCTTGCTGGGGCTTGTTGCTTGCAAAAAAACTCTAATGGTTGAGGTTCAAATAACATAACCACTGTGGGTAAATTTAATTTTTTACCTTGTTCTATTAAATGATTAATTAATTTTTGGTGTCCTAAATGCACACCATCAAAATTGCCCAATGTTAGTACACATTGAGTAAATTCATTGTTTAAATTGCCAATACCGCGGATTATCTTCATTAAAGCGTGTTAATTAATTGTTATGTTTTAACTAAAATAGTTGCCAATTATACCAATCTTTCTTGAAGATGCACGCAATAACAACTGTGCTTTTTATGGTTATATATGGAATATTATGCTTATTGAATAAATAAGACTTGATTGTGATATCAAGTCTTAACGCATATTTTGGGTTTGCGTAAATTAATATTGATTATTAGATAAAATTTCACAACAAAATAGCTCATTAGCTTGTTATTTATACTTTTATTACTTTACTGATAAATAACTCATCGTATTGGTATATATCTATAATTTTATTAATAGTGTTTTAATGCCCTTAAAAATTCTTGCCGAGTGCTTGGATTGGTTTTAAATCCTCCACCTAAGGCGGTTGTTGTCGTTAGACTGTTCGAATCTTTAATTCCGCGAGCTTTTACGCAATAGTGTGTGGCATCAATTGAAACGGCAACATTAACCGTTCCTAACAGAGTTTGCAGTGCAACCAAAATTTGTTGGGTTAATCTTTCTTGTACTTGTGGACGTTGTGAAAAAAACTCAACAATCCGATTAATTTTCGATAGGCCGATCACTTTATCTTTTGGGATATAAGAAACCGTAGCTTTACCATCGATAGTGACAAAATGGTGTTCACACACACTCGTTAAAGTAATATCCCGAACGGTTATCATTTCATCAACCTGCATTTTATTTTCAATTAGGGTGATTTTGGGAAAGTTATGATAGTTAAGTCCAGAAAAGATTTCGTCAACATACATCTTTGCAACGCGGTGCGGAGTTTCAGCGAGGCTATCATCACTCAAATCAAGTTCCATAAGCTTCATAATTTCTCGAAAGTGTGCTTCAATTTTAGCTTTCCGTTCACTATTATCCATATCTAAACGACTTGATGGGGTTTCAAGATTTTTAGCGGCGAGAGCTTCTTTGACTTTTTGCGCAGCAAGACTTAATTCTGTCATCTATTACATACTCAGGCGAAAACAAAAGCAGCATTATATAACACTTATTAAACAATATACAGTTGTTTACTGGTTTTTTATACTGAAACGTATAGTTAACCTGAAACTTTTTTACATTATATTATGGTTATAAATAAGAATATTAAGGCTAATTAGGTTATACTATCAGCCATTGACTTGAATAACATTTGGGTAATAGAAATGCCAAATAACACACCAATTATTTTAATTGATGGATCTTCATATCTTTACCGTGCTTTTTTTGCATGCCCTCCATTAACTAATGCCAAAGGTGAGCCAACTGGTGCTATTTTTGGTGTGATTAATATGATTCGCAGTTTGATTAATCAATATAACCCTACCCATATTGCGGTGGTCTTTGATGCGAAAGGGGGCTCATTTCGTAATGAGATCTATAGCGAATATAAAGCTACGCGTGAAGCGATGCCTGAAAATCTTCGTCCCCAAATTGAACCGATTCATACTATTTTGAAAGCGATGGGGTTACCATTACTATGTATTGAAGGTGTTGAGGCTGATGACGTTATTGGTACCTTAGCCAGACAAGCTGAACGTGAAAATCTGGACGTGCTAATTAGTACTGGCGATAAAGATATGGCGCAGTTGGTGAGTGATAAAATCACTCTAATTAATACAATGAATAATGCTGTGCTTGATCCAAAAGGTGTGATGGATAAATTTGGTGTTCCGCCCGAAAAAATTATTGATTATTTAGCGTTAAGAGGTGATTCCTCCGATAATATACCGGGTGTGCCGGGTGTGGGTGAAAAAACGGCACAAAGCTTATTGACTGAATTTACCAGTGTTAAAGATATTTATGCACGCTTAGATGATATTGAAAAATTATCGATCCGTGGTGCAAAATCCTTAAAACAAAAATTAATTGATAATCAAAATCAAGCTGAACTTTCCTATTTGCTTGCTACCATCAAAACCGATGTAAAATTAGATTTTACTAATGAGCAACTGCTCATTACTGATATTGACGTCAATAAATTGGTTGAATTGTTTGCTTATTATGGTTTTCATCGTTGGCAAAAAGAGTTAATTGCAGGTACGTTCCTAAAACAGCAAAAAAATGGCATCGTAGGTGAAAGTTTATCGTTATTGGCAGATCAACAACATTCAGTTACTGCACAAAAGAAAGAGACCGATTATCAGTGTATATTAACGCATGAACAGCTTGATGACTGGGTTATCAAGTTAACCAATAGCAAGCAATTTGCTTTTGATACTGAAACCGATAATGTTGATCATGTACATGCTAAATTAGTGGGTATATCGCTGAGTGTTGAACCTTATCAAGCCGCCTACATTCCACTGGCTCATCAGTATTTAGGGGTACCAGAGCAATTACCTTTAACCGAGGTATTAGCCAAATTAAAACCTGTACTTGAAAACCCAGAGATTAAAAAAATTGCGCAAAATGCTAAATTTGATTACAGCATATTAGCTAATTATGGCATTAAGGTGAGTGGTATTGCCTTTGATACCATGCTTGAATCTTATGTATTAAATAGTACTGAACGTCATGATATGGATAGTATGGCAAATCGTTATCTCAATCATAAAACCATCACTTATGATGAGCTCACTAAAGTAGATAAAAAGAAAGTTACCATTGATGCTATTGAAGTAGAAAAAACCACTCAATATGCGGCTGAAGATGCCGATATTACATTGCAACTGCATGAAAAATTGTGGCCAGAACTTGAAAAAGACCAAAAATTAACAAAGCTATTTACTGATATTGAGATGCCACTGGCTATTGTATTAGCTGAAATGGAAAGAACCGGTGTATTAGTTGATGCTAAACAATTAAATGACTATTCTAATGAGTTAGCTAAACAGTTAATTGAAATTGAAGCGCAACTGCAATCACTCGCTGGCGAAAAATTTAATCCAGCCTCACCAAAACAGATTCAAGCGATTTTATTTGATAAGCATAATTTACCTGTTTTAAAAAAGACACCAAAAGGTGATCCATCAACCAGTGAAGAAGTATTAAGTGAACTGGCTAACGAATACGAATTACCGAGAATGATTTTGTTCTATCGTGGATTAGCTAAATTGAAAAATACTTACACCGATAAATTGCCATTGATGATTAGTCCAATCGATCAGCGTATTCATACTAACTATAATCAAATCGGTACTATTACGGGACGATTATCATCTAACGATCCGAACTTACAAAATATTCCGGTACGTAATGAAGAAGGACGCCGTATTCGCCAAGCATTTATTGCGCCGAAAGGTTGTAAAATCATTTCTGCTGACTATTCACAAATTGAGTTACGTATTATGGCGCATTTGTCGCAAGATGAAAGTTTACTTAATGCTTTTGCTCATGATAAAGATATTCACCGAGTAACCGCTGGTGAAATATTAGGTAAAGCTGAATCGGAAGTTACCAATGAAGAGCGAAGACGCGCTAAAGCGGTTAATTTTGGTTTAATTTATGGTATGAGTGCTTTTGGGTTATCTAAACAGATTAATATCCCTCGTAAAGAAGCGCAGTTTTACATCGATCGTTATTTTGAACGCTATCCTGGTGTTCAACAATATATGGAACAAACTCGCCAACTTGCTGCTGAGCAAGGTTATGTTGAAACCTTGTCTGGTCGTCGTTTGTATCTACCTAAAATTAGATCAACTAACGGTATTGAAAAGCGTGGGGCAGAACGAGCAGCAATTAATGCACCAATGCAAGGTACCGCGGCCGATATTATCAAAACCGCCATGATAAAAATGAGTGAGTGGATAAAAAATCAATCCGAAGATAATATTAAAATGGTGATGCAAGTACACGATGAATTAGTATTTGAAGTAAAAGATGCGTTTGTTGAGCAATATTGTACAGAAATTAAAAAGATTATGGAAAATTGTTATCAGTTATCTGTACCTTTAAAAGTCGATGTCGGTATCGGCAATAACTGGGATGAAGCGCATTAATTATTCAAAATACAAAGGTTAAGTATCAATGTTTTATACTCAAACGTATGCTTAACCTCAAACTTTTTTACAAGTTAGTTATTAATTTTCTAACATTAACATGACTATTGCCGAAACCTTTTAGCATGTTAGAATAAGCAACTAAAATGAATGTATATCAAAAAGTTATTCTATTAATTGATATTGTCAAAATAAAAAGAGCGCAAATGATAACCTTATAGTATCGGCGCTCATTTCTGTTATTATTAGGATTATTTCATGAAAATTAAAACCCGTTTTGCACCTAGCCCAACAGGCTATTTACATGTAGGTGGTGCACGTACAGCGCTTTACTCTTGGCTCTATACTCGTCATGCAAAAGGTGCGTTTGTATTACGCATTGAAGATACAGATCTCGAGCGTTCAACACCAGAAGCGATTGAAGCGATTATGGAAGGTATGAATTGGTTAAAATTGTCATGGGATGAAGGCCCTTACTATCAAACTAAACGTTTTGATCGCTACAATCAAGTTATTGATGAAATGTTAGCTAAAGGTACCGCTTATCGTTGTTACTGTTCGAAAGAACGTCTTGAAAAATTACGTGAAGATCAAATGGCGAAAGGTGAAAAAGCTCGCTATGACGGTCATTGTCGTTGTGATGAAGTACAAAAACAGCACTCACATACTGAACCGCATGTTGTCCGTTTTGCTAATCCAGTAGATGGCGTAGTTGTTTTTAATGATTTGATCCGTGGTCCAATTGAAATTGCTAATAAAGAGCTTGATGATCTAATTATTCGTCGTACTGATGGTTCTCCAACTTATAACTTTTGTGTTGTTGTTGATGACTGGGATATGGAAATCACCCATGTTATTCGTGGTGAAGATCATATCAATAATACGCCTCGCCAAATTAATATTTTAAAAGCATTGGGAGCGCCACTGCCTGAATATGGGCACGTATCAATGATTTTAGGTGATGATGGACAAAAATTGTCTAAACGTCATGGTGCAGTAAGCGTGATGCAATACCGTGATGATGGTTATTTGCCAGAGGCATTACTGAACTATTTAGTTCGTCTTGGTTGGTCTCATGGTGATCAAGAGATATTTTCAGTGCCAGAAATGATTGATTTCTTCTCACTAGATGCAGTGAGTAAGTCTGCAAGTGCATTTAATACTGAAAAATTACTTTGGTTAAATCACCATTATATTAATCATTTAGATGCTGATTATGTTGCTCAGCATTTAGTTTGGCATATGAATCAACATGGCTATGATTTATCACAAGGCCCAGATCTGATTACAATTATTAAGTTATTTGGTGAACGTTGCAAAACACTAAAAGAGATGGCTCAATCATGTGCTTATTGTTATCAAGATTTTTCTGATTTTGATGCTGATGCTGCAAAAAAACATCTACGCCCAGTTGCCAAAGAGCCACTAGAAAACATCCGAGCAAAAATTGAAGCTATTGCTGATTTTGATTGGGAAATTCATAAAATCCATGAGGTTATTGAAGCAACGGCTGCTGAGCTTGAAATAGGCATGGGTAAAATAGGTATGCCTCTTCGTGTTGCAGTAACAGGTATTGGTCAATCCCCATCTGTTGATGCAACGGTATTTGCTGTTGGTAAAAAACGCACGCTAGCAAGAATCGATAAAGCACTAGCATATATTAAACAGCGAGAGCAAACACCCGCATAATCATCCTATTATTGCCGGATGATTCCGGCAATAATTTTAGCTAAGTCGAGAACGAATATGGCTCGTTTAAAAAAACGCTATTGGATTTCACTCAGTATTTTAGTATTTATCATGGTACTTGGTCTATTTGGTTGGCGTTATTGGCAAGAATTTAAACAAGAGTATGGATTCTCAATAAACTGGCAGGGTGCCCATATTAACCTATCCGGTCTTTCATTTGATCAATTAACGGTTAATAAAGAGGCGCAATTTACGGTTACGGCTAAAGATGTATTGATTTCCTGGTCAAAACTATCAGCGCAAAATCTTAATATTAATTGGCAATCAAGTGACCATAAGAACGTCACTGATAATACCAAAAATATCATTGAAACGGCATCTGAAAAGCAAAATCAATCGGGGTTTGATTATTCATCCATACCAACCATTGTTTACTGGCTACCATCGACGATCGATATTGACTCATTGCGATTTTATGAACAAAATCGTGAACTGTTTGATGTGAAAGTTAAAGCAACGAAACAGCAACAAGCTATTCATTTGGATGTATCGGCAAATAACCAATATGTTGCGAATCTTTCGGCCACATTATTATTTAATCAAAATGATTTGCGTATTGATATCCAAAATGGTGTTTTAACCACTACTTTAAATCAGTTTGGTATAGAAAACGGGAAAATATTATTGCCATTCACGGGTTGGATCACCAATAATCGATTTAAATTAACTAATTCTGGCAATGCTTCAGTAACTATAGAGAAAGCGAATTTATCTGACGATTCTATATTTAGCCAATTAAATGGAGCGTTAACCTTTAAAGTACAATCTCCCATTCCGGTTGAACCTAAACAAATATTAGCTACAGCTAAATTAACTCTTAATAAATTCAACGGTATTTACAAAAACAGTGAAATAAAATCTGCTACGGGTAATATCAATGTTGATATCAAAAATAAGCAATTTACTGTTTCATTGCCAACACTCAATATACAAGAGATAAATATGGGGATCACTTTGCAACAGGTAAAATTGTCTGGTAGTTATACCGCATCGTTTAATAGACCAAGCAAAGGTACGATTATTTGGAAAAAGGCACAAGCGACTATTTTTTCAGGCTCTATCTTTCTTGAAGCCGGTAAATTGAATTTAGCTAAATTACCCCAACAATTTAATTTAAGGTTAAAGCAGATACAATTAAAAGATATTTTCGCCGCATATCCTGCTGAAGGGCTGGCTGGTGAGGGTGCTATTGATGGATTATTACCTATTACATTATTATCTGTGAATAAAAAAGAAGGTGTGACTTTTAAGCCCATAATTAAAAAAGGACAGCTAACCACAACCAATCAAGGCTATTTACAGTTTGAAAACTCAGCTCTAAAAAATTATGCTAAAAGTAACCCTAATATGAAAATACTCACAGATATTATTAAAAATTTTCATTATACTAAACTAGATGGAACGGTTGATTATGCTGATGATGTTGCTAAATTAGGGCTTCATATCCAAGGACATAATTTGGATGTTGAAGATGGCAAAGCCGTCAATTTAAATGTAACATTAGAAGAAAATATCGCCAAGCTGCTCATGAGTTTACAATTATCAGATCAAATTAGTGAACCAATTCGTAAACGTATTGAAGCACATTTAAAAAAGGAATCTGCAAAATAAGAGGTCATTTTATGATACGACGAGTTATTGCAATAATGATATTAGGTAGTGCGTTAATGGGATGTTCGCCAACGGTCAAAGTGCAAACGCCAAGCGAACCTATTAATATTAATTTAAATGTAAAAATCGATCATGAGATTAATATTAAAGTCGATAAGGCATTAGACAATATTATCAATAAATCTGGACTATATTAAAAAGTAAAATTTTATTAATGAGTGATTTATGGTAGGAAAATGGCAAAGATGGTTGATAATACAAATTATTATGCATGAAAAATCTTTTGCTACTTTTAAATTTAATGATAAAAAGTATGATTAAGGAGTGTGCTATGAGTATCTATAAAAAAGTGACAATAGCTTTATTTACTGCTGTTTTATCTTTTTCTGTATCAGCACTGACTTTAGAACAAGCTATCGATTCACTAAGCCAAGCTAAAGCGCAAGGATTAGTAGGAGAACAAGCAGATGGCTACTTAGGTGTAGTAAAAAATGAAGGCAATGCCAGTGAGATTGCAAATTTAATTAATCAAGCTCGCAAAGCACAGTACCAAAAAGTTTCTGCTGAAAGTAAAGTTCCATTAAATGAAGTGGAAAATCGAGCTGGTAGTAAAGCACAAGACAAAACGCCAGCAGGTCAATATATAAAGCAACAAGGTCAATGGCAAAAAAAATAATTGTGATCTTTTTGCAATGATAGGAAAAGTATAACGATATTGTACTTTAATTGTGTATCAATAATGTGTATGCTGTTTATTTAGAATTTTGCTCACATTCATTAATTTGAAAAGAGCATAATTACCAATAACAACAAAATGATATGAATATTTTCATACAGATAGTTAGTTTTTTACTTGTAAATTGTATCGCCTAGGCGATTTTAAATGGAGAAAATCAATGTGTTCGATTTTAGGTATTCTTGATATTAAATCAGATCCAGAACAACTACGAACAAAAGCATTAGAGCTATCAAGTCTACAACGTCACCGTGGTCCTGATTGGTCTGGTATTTTTGCTTCTGATAAAGCTATTTTAGCTCATGAACGTTTATCAATTGTAGATGTTAATACAGGATCTCAGCCACTTTATAATAAAGATAAAACTTTAGTTTTAGCAGTCAATGGCGAAATTTATAATCATCAAGAACTCCGAAATCAGTACAAAGATCGTTATGAATTTCAAACAGGCTCTGACTGTGAAGTAATCTTAGCTCTTTATCAAGAAAAAGGTATCCATTGTCTTGATGAATTACAAGGTATGTTTGCTTTTATCCTTTATGACATCAATAAAGGTACTTATTTCATTGGTCGTGATCACATAGGTATTATCCCTATGTATATGGGATATGATGAAAATGGTACGTTTTATGTTGCTTCAGAAATGAAAGCACTAGTACCCGTTTGTAAAACCATTGAAGCTTTCCCTCCTGGAAGTTATTTATCTAGTACTGAAGGTGAAATTAAAACTTATTACCAACGTGACTGGATGGACTACGAGAATGTAAAAGATAACAAGACCGATATTAATGCGTTACGTATTGCTTTAGAAGAGTCTGTTAAAAGCCATCTTATGTCTGATGTGCCTTATGGTGTGTTATTATCTGGCGGTCTTGACTCTTCAGTTATCTCTGCCATTACCAAAAAATTCTCAGCGCGCCGTGTTGAAGATCATGAAAAATCAGAAGCTTGGTGGCCGCAGCTACACTCATTTGCGGTAGGTTTAAAAGGTGCGCCAGATTTGAAAGCTGCGCAGGCTGTTGCTGACCATTTAGGTACAGTTCATCACGAAATTAACTTTACTATTCAAGAAGGTATTGATGCGATTCGTGATGTCATTTATTACATCGAAACTTATGATGTAACCACCATTCGTGCTTCAACGCCAATGTATTTAATGGCGCGTAAGATCAAAGCAATGGGTATAAAAATGGTTCTATCTGGTGAAGGTGCGGATGAAGTATTTGGTGGTTATTTGTATTTCCATAAAGCGCCAAATGCAAAAGAGTTCCATGAAGAAACCGTACGTAAATTAGCTGCATTGCATATGTACGACTGTGCGCGAGCAAATAAAGCTATGGCTGCTTGGGGTGTTGAGGCTCGAGTACCATTCTTAGATAAAAAATTCTTAGATGTGGCGATGCGCATTAATCCAAAAGATAAAATGTGTGGCAGCAACGGTAAAATGGAAAAACACATTGTTCGTGAAGCATTTGAATCTTATTTACCTGCATCGGTAGTTTGGCGTCAAAAAGAACAATTCTCTGACGGCGTTGGTTATAGCTGGATTGATACATTAAAAGAGATTGCTGAAAGCAAGATTACTGATCAGCAGTTAGAAAATGCAAAATTCCGCTTCCCTTACAATACGCCTGCATCGAAAGAAGCATACATGTATCGTGAAATTTTTGATGAATTATTCCCAGTTGAAAGTGCTGCCCATTGTGTACCAGGCGGTCCAACGGTTGCGTGTTCAACGGCTAAAGCAATTGAATGGGATGAATCATTTAAAAACTTAAACGATCCATCAGGCCGAGCGGCAGTTGGTGTGCATAATGATGCTTATAAAAAATAATCGACTTTAATCGCTCTTATTGGACATAAAAAAACGGGGATATTTCCCCGTTTTCATTGCTCACTTAAAAAAGTCAATTATATGACTGCTTAATTTTCTTAATGCGCTGCGCCTTTAGGTGCACCAATAGGCAAAATAGTACGACCAAATTGTTCGTTAATCACTTCTGCCATTGCCAAATAAATTGCACTTGCACCACAAATAATGCCTTCAAATCCAGCAATATGAATAATGCCATGATCACCTGAAATATTACCAATTGCCAATAGAGCAAATAACAGTGTTAGGCTAGCAAAAACAAATTGTAATACTCGATTGCCTTTCAAGGTACCAATAAACATAAAACCAGTAAAAATTCCCCATAAAGCAAGGAAGATACCCACAAAGGTTGCATCAGATGGTGCAGTTGCTGGTGAAGTTGGTAAATACCAAATACCAACTAATGCGATCCAAAAGAAACCATAAGAGGTAAATGCTGTTGTTCCAAACGTATTGCCTTTGCGGAATTCTAAAATACCAGCAATAACTTGTGCAAGACCACCATAAAAAATACCCATTGAGACAATTACAGTCATAACAGGAAAGAATCCTGCATTATGAATATTTAATAAAATTGTTGTCATACCAAATCCCATTAAACCTAAAGGGCCAGGATTTGCAAGTTTTGTTTGTTCCATAAAGATCCTATAAATTAAGTTCTACAATAAAAAAAGAGCGGCAATGATAAGTGCAGAGAACCCAGCAATCAAGATATATTAAAAAATTTTTATATTGCCCCTTGATATTAACAATATTGTTCCCATCTATGTGGAAACAAAAAATATTACTTTGTATAAATTTAAAGCTTGAAAATTAAAATTTAAGACTTATATACAAGAAATAAAATACAGGTTTTGAGGAGACAAAGATTATGGGTAAAATTATTGGTATCGATTTAGGTACAACAAATTCATGTGTTGCAGTGATGGACAATGGGCAAGCAAAAGTATTAGAAAATGCAGAAGGTGATCGCACAACCCCTTCCATTATTGCTTATACACAAGATGGTGAAATTTTAGTTGGTCAACCAGCAAAACGCCAAGCAGTAACAAATCCACAAAATACATTATTTGCTATTAAACGTTTAATTGGTCGTCGTTTTGAAGATGCTGAAGTACAACGTGATGTGGGTATTATGCCATACAAAATTGTAAAAGCTGACAACGGCGATGCGTGGGTTGATGTTAAAGGACAAAAAATTGCTCCACCACAAATCTCTGCTGAAGTATTAAAGAAAATGAAAAAAACAGCAGAAGATTATCTTGGTGAACCCGTTACTGAAGCCGTTATCACTGTTCCAGCTTATTTTAATGATGCTCAACGTCAAGCAACAAAAGATGCTGGTCGTATTGCTGGTTTAGATGTTAAACGTATCATCAACGAACCAACAGCAGCAGCGCTTGCTTATGGTTTAGATAAAGATGTGGGTAACCGCACTATCGCCGTATATGACCTTGGTGGTGGTACATTCGATATTTCAATTATCGAAATTGATGATGTTGATGGTGAAAAAACATTTGAAGTATTAGCTACAAATGGTGATACTCACTTAGGTGGTGAAGACTTTGACTCTCGTTTAATTAACTATTTAGTTGATGAATTTAAACGCGAACAAGGTTTCGATCTTAAAAACGATCCACTTGCAATGCAACGTTTAAAAGAAGCTGCTGAAAAAGCGAAAATTGAATTATCATCAGCACAACAAACTGATATCAACTTACCATATATCACTGCTGATGCAACCGGACCAAAACATTTAAATATCAAAGTAACACGTGCAAAACTTGAATCTTTAGTAGAAGATTTAGTTAAACGTTCAATGGAACCAGTTAAAACTGCTTTACAAGATGCTGGTCTTTCTGTATCTGATATTAAAGATGTAATTTTAGTCGGTGGTCAAACTCGTATGCCAATGGTGCAAAAAGCGGTTGCTGACTTCTTTGGTAAAGAGCCACGTAAAGATGTAAATCCTGATGAAGCAGTAGCAGTTGGTGCTGCAGTACAAGGTGGTGTGCTTGGTGGTGATGTTAAAGATGTATTATTGCTTGACGTAACACCATTATCACTTGGTATTGAAACTATGGGTGGTGTAATGACTACCTTAATTGAGAAAAACACAACTATCCCAACTAAACATAGTCAAGTGTTCTCAACAGCTGAAGATAACCAATCAGCAGTAACTATCCATGTGTTACAAGGTGAACGTAAACGTGCTAGTGATAATAAATCTTTAGGTCAATTTAACCTTGATGGTATTCAAGCTGCACCTCGTGGTATGCCACAAATTGAAGTAACTTTTGATATCGACGCTGACGGTATTTTACATGTCTCAGCGAAAGACAAAAATACAGGTCGTGAACAAAACATTACTATTAAGGCTTCTTCTGGTTTAAGTGAAGAAGAGATCCAAAAAATGGTAAATGATGCTGAAGCAAATGCCGATGCTGACCGTAAGTTTGAAGAGTTAGCTCAAGTGCGTAACCAAGCGGATCATCTTGTTCACTCAACTCGTAAAAAAGTGACAGAAGCTGGTGATCAACTATCAGCAGATGATAAAAAAGCGATTGAAGATGCCGTAAGCGCTTTAGAAATTGCTGCTCGCGGTGAAGATAAAGCTGAAATTGAAGAAAAAATCAATGCGTTGATGGAAGCATCTAAAAAATTACTTGAATTAGAACAACAACAAGCTCAAGCAGGTCAATCTGCAAACCAAGCTAACAGCGGTTCTGCGGCGCAAGATGATGATGTTGTTGATGCTGATTTTAAAGAAGTTGATGACGAGAAAAAATAATAAGCATTGATAAAGATGTTTTTTAATGAGTTATTTCAACGAGTTTTAAACATGTAACACATTAAACGGGCGCGAGGTAACTCAAGCCCGTTTAGTTGTTTATGTTATGATAAAAATAAAGGTTAATTATGGCGAAGAAAGACTATTATGAAATATTAGGCGTAAGCAAAACAGCCACAGAAAGTGAAATAAAAAAAGCCTATAAACGCCTTGCCATGAAATATCATCCTGATAAAAATCAGGATAATAAAGCTGAAGCTGAAGCAAAATTTAAAGAAGTCAAAGAAGCATATGAGATTTTGACCGATGCCCAAAAGAAAGCTGCTTATGATCAATATGGCCATGCAGCATTTGAACAAGGTGGCGGCGCTGGAGCAGGTGGTTTTGGCGGTTTCGGTGGTTTTGGTGGGGGTGCATTTGATGATCTATTCAGTGACTTCTTCGGTGGAGGGCGTGGACGTGGTCAAACGGCATCACGAGGCGCTGATCTGCAATATAATATTACGCTAACGCTAGAAGAAGCGGCTAACGGTGTCAGCAAAGAAATTAAAGTACCAACTTGGGTCACATGTGATACTTGTCATGGACAAGGTACTGAAAAATCATCGGATGTCGTTACTTGTGATACCTGTCATGGTTCTGGTGTTGTACAAATGCGCCAAGGATTTTTTGCTGTACAACAAGAATGTCCAACCTGTCATGGTCGTGGTAAAGTTGTTAAAAATCCATGTAAGAAGTGTCATGGTGAAGGTCGTGTACAAAAAAATAAAACACTATCAGTAACTATTCCAGCGGGTGTTGATACTGGAAACCGAATTCGACTTGCTGGTGAAGGTGAAGCTGGTTTAAATGGTGCTCCAGCAGGTGATTTATATGTTCAAGTACAGATCAAACAGCATGCGATTTTTGAACGTGATGGCACTAATTTACATTGCGAAATACCGATTAACATTGTTTTAGCATCACTGGGTGGTGAAGTTGAGGTTCCAACCCTTAACGGAAAAGTAAGTTTAACCATTCCAGCCGAAACGCAAACAGGCAGAATGTTCCGATTACGTGGTAAAGGTATTAAATCATTGCGTGGTAGTTCGGTTGGTGATCTTTACTGTCATGTCGTAGTTGAAACACCAGTTAATTTAACCACTAAACAAAAAGAGCTACTGAAAGAGTTAGGTGAAAGTTTTAAAGCGGATAAAAGCTCTAAACATAGTCCGAAAGAAAAAAGCTTTTTTGATAAAGTGAAAAAGTTTTTCGGTTAATATTAATCAATAATAATGCAATCGAGCCATTAAGGCTCGATTTTGTTATTGTCTTATTCATATTGTAATTTTTATCTTCTTTCCTTTCCTGCATATCCAATATTTAAAACAAATGTTTGACATTAAACCATACTTTATTTAGCATATAAAAATAGTAAGGTCACTAACTAATTTGTGAAATTTATATATGCAACTAGAAAATCGATATTTATCTTTTTGTAATATTTTGAAAAAAGAAAATACTATTAATTTAGAAAAAATTCGAACATGCTTTACTTTGTTATCAGTGTCTAATTTGATTGATATTGAATGTTCTAAGCGTCTGCAACAATTTGACCTCTCAGAGAGTCGGTTAATTATTTTAGTTTTATTACAAGAATATCAAGAATTATCTTTACAAGAAATAGCTAAAAAACTAGGAATAACTAAAGCTTCTACAACCACTCTTATTAGTTCATTAGTTAATAAGCAGTTAATATCCAAAAAAAACGATAAAAAAGATAAAAGGATTACTTTGGTTTCTTTAACTTCTGCAGGTACTGTCTTATTAACAGAAACATTGAAACAGCACAGTTTATGGATAGAAAAAATAACGAATAATTTATCTGATAATGATGTTGCTATATTTAAAAAAGTATTGAGTCAAATTTATGAAAATGTATTAACAAAGGATCTTACTTAATGAAAACAATTGAAGAGTTAGAATTATTAAAACAAGGTATGATTGAACAATTACCTCAAGATATGTTAAATATCATGGAAAGTTCATTATCAGATATGTTAAGTAAAAAATTAGATAGTCATGCTTTGCAATATGGAGATATTGCACCAAATTTTTCATTACTATCAACAGAGAATCAGCCGATTAATTTATATAAATTACTTGAAAATAAACCAGTCGTAATTAGTTTTTTCCGTGGTAGTTGGTGCCCATTTTGTGTCAAAGAATTAGAACATTTCGAAAATAATTTAAAATTGATCCAACAAGAAAAAAATATGCATTTTATTGCCATTTCACCACAAAATTCTGAAATTAGTGCACAATTAAAAAAAGAAAAATCGCTATCAATTAATATATTATCTGATGTTGAAAATCAGGTAGCTAATAAATTTGGTTTAGTTTTTACATTACCAGAAAATGTTAGAGAACTATACAAGTGTTTGGGGGCTTATTTACCTGATTTTAATGGTGATGATAGTTATAAATTACCTATACCTGCAACTTACTTAATTGGTCAGGATAAAAAAATTCATTTTGCTTATGTAAATGTTAATTATATGGAGCGAGCTGACATATCAGCATTAATTAATTCATTAGATTAAAATATAATTTATTGTGATGATTTTTTAACAATTTTGATTTTTGGCGTTTAACCTTATCAATTTGCTTTGATCAGATAGTGGGGATTTTTTATTTTTGACTTAACACTAGGATTATTAAGTTATTTAATAATTGTATAAGTAAATGATCATTTCAACAAAAAAAAGGATAATTTTCATTATCCTTTTTATGTTAATTATTATTAGGCACAAATAATATTAATACTAATTACATTTTTGTAGTAAAAGTACGTGCAATAACATCACGCTGTTGTTCTGCTGTTAAAGAATTAAAACGTACAGCATAGCCAGAAACACGAATAGTTAATTGTGGATATTTTTCTGGATGTTTTACTGCATCTTCCAAGGTTTCACGACGAAGAACGTTAACATTTAAATGTTGACCACCTTCAACTTTGATTGTTGGTGCTACATCTAAAGGTACTTCACGATATTCAAATTGACCTAATTCAGCAGTTGGAATAATTTGATCTTCTTTATAAACAGATTTAGCAGCTACACAACGAGCTTCTTTTGTTGAATCATCTAATAACCAAAAAGAGTTAAGTAGTGCAGCATTGTCAGCTTTAGTAATTTGGATACCTGTAATCATTTTTAAATCCTCCTAACGGGCCTTATTGCCCTTATTAATTATAGGTTAATATAGCACTTTCAAAATTTGATTAAAGTCAAAAAGAACTATCAATTCAATAAGTAATACCTTTGTTTAGCTTTTTCACTGTAATTGCAATGCTTACAAGCAACTGTTTAAATCTTTTAAAATTTATTGTGTAATTTAGATGGATCTTTTTTGAGGAAATTTAAAAGATACAGCAACAATTAAAACTCCAAAAATTAATATGATCAATAAGAGATATAAATATGTTCAGCTTGAAATTTAACCTCTTTTTTATCTATATTAAGCAATTCTCCAAGTGTAAAAGCAAATTTAAATGCCATACCAAGACCTTTACCACTAAAAAGATTTTTATCTAAAACGATATCTTGATCAACGAAAACACCGTCATGAGCATTTTTATACAAATCACCGGAGCATACGTACTTTCTGCCTTTGAGTAAATTGTTTTTATTTAATACTTTTACGGCAGCAGAGCAGATTGGACAGATCCATTTACCAGCAGCATCGTGTGATTGAATAAATTGAATTACGTCGGGATTCTTACCTAAATTGATCGTTCCGTCAGGCCCACCTGGCAAAATGATAGCATCATAAAGAGTTGATTGTTTTTCCATAAGTAACGCATGTGCTTTCATTTCAATATTATGATAACTCGTGACTATAATCTGATTTTGGCATGCTAATAAATGAACTTCAATTTTGAGACGACAAAGCGCGTTATAAATAATGATTGCTTCAGCTTCCTCAAAACCCTCTGCTAATAGAATAGCAACTTTTGGAACAGTCATATAAATACCCACAACTTAATTAAAATAAATTTTAAATTATTGTTTCATAAATTTTTTTTAAAAATAAAAAGATTTTGAAGAAAATAAGATATTTGTGATAAAAATCACGCCGACTTTTAAATTTTTGCCACTTTTATAAAAAGTTGGCATTCACGTTAAAGTTTAAGGAATTCTCTCACCATAGACTACAACTAGGATCAATCTAGAAGTGATACTTCTTTTTTGGGATAAGTTGGAAAATGTGTGGGGTAAATATGAAAAATAGAGTAATAGGATTAAAAAATTACTTAGCTTATGGTGGCGGTGATTTTTTAGGTGCAGGAACGACTGCATTAACTGCGGTATGGTTATTATATTTTTATACCAATTTCTGTGATTTAACCCCTATTGAAGCAACATTTATTTTTGCTGCAGCTAGAGTACTTGATGCCGTAATTAGTCCATTAATGGGATATTTAACGGATAATTTTGGTCGAACTCGCTTAGGTCAGCGTTTTGGTCGACGTAAATTTTTTATACTACTCGGTATCCCTCTCATTTTTAGTTATAGCGTAATGTGGGCTCCAGGTATGAGCTATATCTATTACTTATTAACTTATCTCTTCTTTGATATGGTTTACACCATGGTTCTTGTTCCTTACGAAACGCTTGTTCCAGAAATGACCGATGATTTTAAGCAAAAGACAAAATTTTCTGGTGCGCGTATATCTATGGCGCAATTGTCTGCAATTTTGGCGGGTTTTTTACCGGGCGTATTACTTACTTATTTTGGGAAAGATAATGCTATATCGTTTTTTTACGCCAGTTTAGTATTTTCCATTTTATGCTCTTTTGCTCTTTGTATGGTGTACTTATTTACTTGGGAAAGACCAAAAGAACTTAAATCTAAAGAAGCTTTACAAGCTGAACAAGAAGCCGCTTCATTATCATTCAAAGAAAGTATTCGTCATTTAATTATTGAACTCCTATCTACATTTAAAATCAAAATTTTCAGACAGCATTTAGGTATGTATTTAGGGGGATATATTGCACAAGATGTTTTTAATGCAGTATTTACTTACTATGTGATTTTTGTGTTATTACAAGAACCAACAGTTGCATCTATGCTAGTTGGTACTATGTCCATAACACAGTTTGTTGCGGTATTAGGAATGATGCCGTTATGTATTAAATATGGACCAGCACCTGCATATCGCGGTGTTATCACCATTTTTGGTATTAGTTGCTTAGCTTATGGTGTGATTTGGTATTACAACTTAAGTAATATTCATACACTATTAGTTACTGTATCTGCGATAGCTGGATTGGGACGCGGAGGTATCAACTATGTCCCTTGGAATATCTATACTTATATATCTGATGTGGATGAAATTATTACTGGTAAACGTCGCGAAGGAATTTTTGCCGGTGTAATGACTTTTACACGGAAAGCTTCTCAAGCAGGAGCGGTAATGTTAATTGGTATTTGTTTACAATACTCAGGGTTTGTTAAAGGGCAAAATGAGCAACCACCAGCGGTATCACAAACTATTTTAATCTTATTAGTCGTTGGAACTATCTTTGTTTTAACTTTGGGTTTTTTGATTTCATTAAAATTTAAACTTAATTTGAAAACTCACAAAATATTAATTGATGAAATTAATAATATAAAAGGAATTGGAACAAATTCAGAAAAAAGAATTAGTGATAAAGGTAAACCTATTGTTGAAATGTTGACTGGAATGCCAGTTGCCAAACTTTGGGGCAATAATAATATTGGTTATAAAGCTAAATAAATGAGTGTTAGTTGTTTTTATATAAATTTAATCAAAGGATGAGAAGAGATGCAAATATTTCCTGTAAAACATAGTAAATTGCTCTGTAAACCTGAGTACTTAATTTCTAGAACTGAGTTGCAAGAATTAATTCACAACATTATAAATAATTTAATTAATATAAAGGATGAAACAGGTGAATTTTTATTGCGCTTGGACGATGGACGAATTATTGATACTAAAGGTTGGGATGGATGGGAATGGACTCATGGCATTGGTCTTTATGGTATGTACCAATTTTATCAACAGACTGGCGATAAGACTACGTTAGACATTATTGATAATTGGTTTAAGCGACGTTTATCTGAGGGTACACCAACTAAAAATGTAAATACTGTATGCCCATTTCTAACATTAGCTTACCGTTATGAAGAAACTAAAAATCCAGTTTTTCTACCATATTTAGAACGCTGGGCAGATTGGGTAATGTATGAGATGCCTCGAACTAAATTTAAAGGTTTACAACATATCGTTTATAACAATGAAAATCATCAACAACTCTGGGATGATACATTGATGATGAGCGTATTACCTATTGCCAAAATTGGTAAATTACTCAATAAACCTCAATACATTCAAGAAGCAATTTATCAAATATTAATTCACATTCAATATTTAATGGATCGTCAAACAGGTCTTTGGTTCCATGGTTGGACTTTTGAAGGTAATCATAATTTTGCTAAAGCAAGATGGGCCAGAGGAAACAGCTGGTTAACCATAGTGATTCCTGAATTTATTGAACTACTTGATCTTCAGGAACATGACCCTATTGGTAAAATGTTGATTGAAGTTTTAAATGCTCAAGTGGAAGCATTAGCCAAATATCAAGATGAAAGTGGTTTATGGCATACCATTATCGATGATGCTAACTCGTATTTGGAAACATCAGCAACTGCAGGTTTTGCCTATGGAATATTAAAATCAATAAGAAAACGTTATATATCTGATGATTACAAAGTTATTGCTGAAAAAGCAATTAAAGGTGTAATGGCAAACATTAATGATAAAGGTACACTCTTAAATGTTTCATTTGGAACGGCAATGGGTAACGATCTGGAGTATTATAAAAATATTCCACTAACATCAATGCCATACGGACAATCTATGGCGATTTTATGTTTAACGGAATATTTAAGAGTCTTTATTTAAATTGCATAAAATTGATTAGCAATAGGCTTATTATTATTTTTAGGTATAATTATTGCAACCAGTAAATAATGTTGTTGAGCCATAAAATAATATAGGTATTGTATGAATAATCAATTAACATGGCATGATGTCATTGGATCTGAGAAAGAAAAACCTTATTTTCAACAGATAATGCAATTTGTCGCATCACAACGTGCTGACGGGAAGATTATTTATCCTCCTCAGCACGATGTTTTTAATGCTTTTCGTTTTACTCCATTTAATGAAATTAAAGTGGTGATTTTAGGGCAAGATCCTTATCATGGCCCTAATCAAGCGCATGGGCTTTCATTTTCAGTGTTACCGGGTATAAAACCACCTCCTTCTTTATTAAATATTTATAAAGAACTCTCAACTGATATTGAAGGATTTAAAATTCCTTCTCATGGTTACCTTGCCTCTTGGGCAACGCAAGGCGTATTATTGTTGAACAACGTATTAACTGTTGAGGCAGGTCAGGCTCATTCACACGCGAAAATAGGTTGGGAAACATTTACCGATCACGTAATCGCTGCAATCGATAAATACCTTGAAGGGGTGGTTTTTTTGTTATGGGGATCACCTGCGCAGAAAAAAGGTCAATTTATTGATCGTCAAAAACATCATGTTTTAACTTCCGTTCATCCATCGCCATTGTCTGCACATCGTGGTTTTTTTGGTTGTAAGCATTTTTCAAAAGCGAACGATCTTATTCGGCAACAAGGAAAAACACCAATAAATTGGCAACCTGTGCTTTTGGAAAATATTAATGAGTAGTATAAAAAAACATGGTTAGTATAAAAAAACGTCGCACAGGTTTGCAGGAAATAGCTGATTTTATTGGTATTAGTAAAATGACAGTAAGCCGTTTTTTACGTGATCCTAATCTTGTATCAAAACCACTTCAGTTACAAATTTCAGCAGCAATAGATGAACTTGGCTATATCCCTAATAAAGCGCCAGATATGCTGTCTAATGCAAAAAGTAATGCGATTGGTGTTTTATTACCATCATTGACCAATCAGGTATTTGCTGATGTATTGAAAGGCATCGAACTTGTAACAGATAAACATGGTTATCAAACCATGATTGCACACACAGGATATAATCCTGAAAAAGAAGAAATGCGCTTGCGATCGTTACTTGCTTATAATATTGATGGATTGATACTAACTGAACGAACTCATACCGCTGCAACACGAAAGATGATTGAAATATCAGGTGTACCTGTAGTTGAAATTATGGATAGTGTTTCGCCTTGTATTGATATGGCTGTTGGTTTTGATAATTATGAAGTAACTAAAAATATGGTTATTCGCATGATTAAGAAAGGTCATAAACATATCGCTTATTTTAGTGCGCGTCAGGATGATAGAAGCATTATTCGCCAGCAAGGTTATGAACAAGCCATGCGAGACGCAGGACTGTCTACCAAAACTTTTGCGACAAAAGAATCTTCGTCTTATTCATTAGGTAAGTACTTACTTCATCAAGCATTGAAAGAGTATCCACAAATTGATGGTGTTTTTAGTACTAACGATGATTTAGCACTTGGGGTATTGTTTGAATGTCAACGGTTAGGTATTAAAGTACCTGAACAACTAGCTATTGCTGGTTTTCATGGACATGATGTTGGGCAAGTCGTCACGCCGAAACTAGCTTCTATTTTGACACCGAGAATTGAAATCGGTCAAAAATCAGCAGAAATGTTACTAAAACGTATTAATGGAGAACAAATAGACCAAAATGTAATTGATCTGCCTGTTAAGTATTTAGATGGTGAAAGTATTTAATAAAGTAATAGATAACATTGAAATTTAGTTAACCTCATTACATCTAGTAATGAGGTCATTGACACATTAAAGCCCTTTAGGATTTTCACCGTATTGATTAGGTCCAGGTGTCGAATCTATTAAACAAAAGACAAATAATATAATACTGCCAAAAGGAACAAATTGTAGCAATATCCACCAGCCTGATTTGCCTGTATCATGTAAGCGTCGTACAGTAACAGCTAAAGAAGGGAGTAATATTGCCAACGTATATATTAAAGTCAATACATATTCAAGTCCCAACAAAGAATCAAGCAGCATTACAACAAAGCAAGCAATAACATTAAATAAAGTATACATCCAATACTCTTTTCGACGCGCTCTTCCGTTGAAATTTACATAATTTTTTGTAATACAATCAATAAACCAATTCATCCTTAAATATTCCTTTTTAATTTAATTAGAAAAATACCCTCTTGGGGCTAGGTATTTTAATAAAAAAAAAATTAAAATAAAACTGATTTTTATCATTAAAATTAATTTTTTTATTTTATTTTCAATGGCTATATTATCAGATCTCTTATTGATTTCGAGTTTTTCTATCGCGATATTTATATTCGTATTATCGATCAATGGCTATTTATACCTACTAATTATATCTTCAAAAATAGCACAGGGTTTTCATGAAAACTATTTAAGTAAAATATCCTTTTAAATACCATAGAGATAGCTTAATGAGCAAACATGATATTATCAAAAAAGATTTCGATATTTGTTAATTAAGCTGATTACCCATTTACCTACTGAAGCAAGTGCAAATTTCTCGTTTAAGATTGTAATCATTAAAAGTTGATGTAATTCTGTAAATAGTCGGAATTGAAAGAAAAATTTCTATATTTCCAATTTTGCGTGAAAGATTAATTATGATGAATGATGTATTTCAACAAATTGATTTTCTAGTTGATTATTTAGGCGACGAAAGTATTTAATAACATATTAGATAACACTAAAAATTAGTTAACCTCATTACATCTGGTAATGAGGTCATTGACACATTAAAACCTTTTAGGATTTTCTCCGTATTGATTAGGTCCCGGTGTCGAATCTATTAAACAAAAGATAAGTAATATAATATTGCCAAATGGAACAAACATCAGCAATAACCACCAGCCTGATTTGTCTGTATCATGTAGGCGTCGTACAGTAACAGCGTAAGAAGGAAGCAATATTGCCAGCACATATATTAAAATCAATATATTGTTAAGTTCCAAAAAAGAATCAAGCAGCATTACAACAAAGCAAGCAATAATATTAAATAAATTAAACATCCAATACTCTTTTCGACGTGCTCTTCCGCTGAAGTTTACATAATTTTTTGTAATACAATCAATAAACCAATCCATCCTTAAATATTCCTTTTTAATTTAATTAGAAAAATACCCTTTTGTGGTAGGTATTTTAATAAAAAAAAATCAAAATAAAATTGATTTTTAGAATTAAAATCAGTTTTATTTATTTTATTTTCAATAGTTATGCTAACAGTTCTCGTATTGATTTCAGGTTTTCATAAAATGAGATTTATGTTAGAATTACCGCTCAGTGGTTATTTATACCTACTAATTATGTCTTGAAAGAATAACACTGAGGCCCCCATGAAAATTGTTGAAGTAAAACACCCTCTTGTACGTCACAAAATTGGTTTAATGCGTGAACATGATATTAGCACAAAAGATTTCCGTGACCTTGCCAGCGAAGTAGGCAGCTTATTAACTTATGAAGCAACGGCAAATCTTCCAACCGAAACGGTAACCATTGAAGGTTGGTGTGGTCCTGTTCAAGTAGAACGCATTAAAGGTAAAAAAATTACTGTAGTGCCAATTTTGCGAGCAGGCTTAGGTATGATGGATGGAGTATTGGAACATGTACCGAGTGCAAGAATTAGCGTCGTTGGTTTTTATCGTAATGAAGAAACATTAGAACCAGTTCCTTATTTCCAAAAATTAACTTCTGATATTGAAGAACGAATGGCTTTAGTTGTTGATCCAATGCTTGCAACAGGTGGTTCAATGGTTGCAACTATTGATCTGCTTAAGAAAGCGGGCTGTAAAAATATCAAAGTATTGGTTTTAGTTGCTGCTCCCGAAGGCATTAAAACACTTGAGCAGGCGCATCCTGATGTCGAACTTTATACCGCTTCAATTGATGAAAGGCTGAATGATAAAGGCTACATCTTACCAGGGCTTGGTGATGCTGGCGATAAAATATTTGGCACCAAATAAAATCTCAAATTTTAGACCGGTTTATCCGGTTTTTTTATGCCTGTTAATTAATTATTAAATTATTTATGAGCTACATATTAAGTTGAAAAGGAGATTGTCAACGTGGCAAAAATCACAACAGATGAAGTAAAGCATCAAGCCCCCCAGTCTAAACACTCATGGCAGGACATTTTTACCGGAGCTCAAATGTTATTTGTCGCATTTGGTGCATTAGTTTTAGTTCCTCTATTAACTGGATTAAACCCAAATGTCGCACTGTTTACCGCTGGTGTTGGTACGCTATTGTTTCAACTTACCACTAAAGGAAAAGTGCCAGTATTTTTAGCTTCTTCCTTTGCCTTTATTGCACCAATTTCATTTGGTGTAGCGCAGTGGGGAATACCTGCAACGTTAGGCGGTTTAGTTGCTGCAGGTTTTGTGTTTATGTTTTTTGCTTTTTTAGTAAAAATTAATGGAAATAATGTAATTAACCGAATTTTACCACCCGTAGTGACGGGGCCCATTATTATGGTTATTGGTTTATCCCTAGCGCCGGTCGCAGTCGGCATGGCAATGGGTAAAGATAGTGGTTTACCCGCTGAAAACTATCAATTAATTATTATTTCAATGGCATCACTCATTACTACTTTAGCTATGGCGATTTGGGCAAAAGGTTTTTTTAAATTAGTACCCATCATTGCTGGGATCATCGTAGGATATACGCTTTCGTGTTTATTTGGTATTGTCAATTTTCAATCTGTTATTGATGCTCCATGGTTTAAAGTTCCTGATTTCACGTTTCCAACATTTCAATGGCAAGCTATTTTATATATGATTCCAATTGTTATTGCACCAACCATTGAACATGTAGGTGATATTATGGCAATTAGTTCTGTTACAGGTAAAGATTATACCCGTGAACCTGGTTTACAACGTACTTTGTTAGGTGACGGACTCGCGACCTCAACTGCTGGACTTTTGGGGGGACCACCTTGTATTACTTACGCTGAAGTAATTGGTGCAGTAACGTTAACGCGTAATTTTAAAACAAGAGTGATGACGTGGGCTGCAATTTGGGCGATTTTAATGTCTTTTGTCGGAAAGATTGGCGCTTTTTTAAGCTCCATTCCAACGGTAGTTATGGGCGGCATTATGGTGCTACTGTTTGGCTCAATTGCATCGGTTGGCATCAATATTCTAGTCAAACATAAAGTGGATCTATCCGTTTCTCGTAATATGTGTATTGTTTCATTGGTGTTAGTGTTTGGTATTGGTGGAATGATTTTTGATTTTGGCTCTTATGCACTACAAGGAATTAGCTTGTGTGGCATTTTAGCTATTGTATTAAATTTAATATTACCTCATCACACTAAACCGACCAATGTTGGTTAATCTAAATTAATAGGCCGTTAATGATGAATATCATTAACGGTTACTTATTCTCATAACTGACTATTTTATAAATGTTGTTAATTCCATCGTGACTTGATATGAGTGATGACGTTCTTTGCAATAGTTTGAGTTTTTACTAAAGGTGTTAGCTTAATTTTTTCTTTTATTATCATTAAAAAACTTAATCAATATTGATTAGGGATGTTAACTATTGTTGTCTCAATAGACCGATTAATAACGATCTAATTATTATATCTCTAACCATTAACTAATCAGATTTCAGGGTAATATTTAGAAAGCCTATAAGTGTTCTTTGTGAAGTTTAGAGTTGGTATAAATAATAATATTTTAATTTAATTGCAATGAATAAAAGATTTTTACTCAATTATTTTAAATGTTTTAATGAGATAGAAATACCTAAATAAAGTTAATATCAAATTTTTTTATTATAATAAAAAATAATCTTGTAAAAAAGTTTGAGGTTAACTATACGTTTGAGTATAAAACCTCACCTATTTATAATAAGTGAGGTTTATTATGGTAAGAAATTTTATTTTATTGGACGCATGGTCGGGAATAAAATTACGTCACGAATGGTATGACTGTTAGTAAATAACATTACTGTGCGATCGATACCAATACCAAGTCCTGCTGTTGGCGGTAAACCATGTTCAAGTGCAGTGATATAATCATCATCATAGAACATCGCTTCATCATCTCCAGCATCTTTTTGTGATACTTGATCAGCAAAACGTTGTGCTTGATCTTCAGCATCATTAAGTTCTGAGAATCCGTTACCAATTTCTCGTCCACCAATAAAGAACTCAAAACGGTCGGTAACAAATGGATTTTCATCGTTACGACGAGCAAGTGGTGATACTTCCGCTGGGTATTCAGTGATAAATGTTGGTTGAATTAAATTAGCTTCTGCAACTTCTTCGAAGATTTCTGTAACAACACGACCAAGACCCCAACCTTTTTCAACTTTGATACCAACAGCTTTTGCAATAGTACACGCTTTATCAAAATCATCTAAATCGGCATTATTGGTTTCTGGTCGATAATGACAAATAGCTTCGCGCATGGTCATTTTGATGAAAGGTTTTCCAAAATCAAAAGTATGATCGCCATATTGCACAACAGGATTACCTGTTACCGCAATGGCTAAACGACGGAATAACGATTCAGTTAAAACAATCAGATCTTTATAATCCGCATAAGCCATATACATTTCCATCATGGTGAATTCTGGATTATGTCTTGGCGATACTCCTTCATTACGAAAGTTCCGGTTAATCTCAAACACACGTTCAAAACCACCCACTACCAAACGTTTTAAATAAAGTTCAGGGGCAATACGCAAATACATATCAAGATCGAGCGCATTATGGTGCGTGATAAATGGTTTAGCCGAAGCGCCACCAGGGATCACTTGCATCATTGGCGTTTCAACTTCCATAAAGTGGTTTTCAAGCATAAAGTTACGAATCTCTGTTACCACTTTTGAACGAGCAATAAAGGTATTACGCGACTCTTGGTTAGTGATAAGATCTAGGTAACGTTGACGATAACGCATTTCTTGATCAGCAAGACCATGGAATTTGTCAGGTAATGGGCGTAGCGCTTTAGTTAACAGACGAATTTCTTCACAGTGAATTGACAGTTCGCCAGTTTTTGTTTTAAACAAATACCCTTTAGCTCCAATGATATCCCCAAGATCCCACTTTTTAAATTGTTCATTATAAAAGTTTTCAGGTAGATCATCACGAGTAACATAAAGTTGGATTTGCCCAGCAACATCTTGTAATGAAACAAACGATGCTTTCCCCATAATACGGCGCATCATCATTCGACCAGCAACAGTAACGGTAATTTTATTTTCAATTAACTCTTCGTTAGTTTTATCGTCATATAATTTATGAAGATCGCTTGAAATTGCGTCACGGCGAAAGTCATTAGGGAACGCAATACCTTGCTCGCGAATATGTGCAAGCTTTTCACGACGTATTGCAAGCTCGTTATTTAACTCTTCAATATGATTTTGTTGCTCTTGCTGTGTTGACATAATTTTACCTTTTATTTATCACCAAGCAGGGTTATAAACCTGCTTTTAAGCTTTCTTCAATAAATTGATCTAAATCACCGTCTAAAACGGCTTGAGTATTACGTGTTTCTACACCAGTACGTAAATCTTTAATCCTTGAGTCATCAAGGACATAAGAACGAATTTGACTGCCCCAACCAATATCGGATTTATTGTCTTCCATCTGCTGTTTTTCGGCATTCTTTTTCTGCATTTCAAGCTCATACAATTTAGCTTTCAACTGCTTCATGGCTTGATCTTTATTACTGTGCTGAGAACGGTTATTTTGACATTGCGTTACAATGCCTGTTGGAATATGGGTAATACGTACCGCTGATTCAGTTCTATTAACATGCTGACCACCCGCACCGGATGCACGATAAACATCAATACGAAGATCGGCAGGGTTAATATCGATATCAATATTATCATCAATTTCAGGGTAGACAAAGACAGATGCAAATGATGTATGACGACGGTTACCTGAATCAAATGGACTTTTACGTACTAACCTATGAACTCCTGTTTCGGTGCGCAACCAACCATAAGCATAGTCGCCAGATACTTTAATTGTTGCTGATTTTATACCAGCAACATCACCATCTGATACTTCCATAACTTCGGTGGTAAAACCTTTTGATTCAGCCCAACGCAAATACATTCTGAGTAGCATTTCTGCCCAATCTTGCGCTTCAGTACCGCCTGAACCTGATTGAATATCTAAATAACAGTCAGCACTATCGTAATCGCCAGAAAACATACGGCGGAACTCAAGGCCTGCTAATTTTTTTTCTAATTGTTCAAGTTCTAGATTGGTTTCATTAAAGGTATCTTGATCTTCGGCTTCAATAGCAAGCTCAAGTAAACCTTCGACATCGTCAAGTCCTTGCTCTAATGAATTAATGGTATTGATGATATCTTCAAGTGCTACTCGTTCTTTACCTAAAGCTTGTGCTTTTTCAGGATCAGCCCAGACTTCAGATTGCTCTAATTCGGCGTTGACTTCTTCTAGTCGTTCTTTTTTTAGATCATAGTCAAAGATACCCCCGAATCACAGCAGTGCGTTCGGTAAGTTCTGCGATCTTTGATTTAACCGGATTAATTTCAAACATGTTTTAAATTGGATGCTCAGTTTATGATTTTTAAATAAGCATTCATTGTAGCGGATTTAAGTATAATTTAGCAATTACCAATTTAGGCTTGGTGCATTGTGATTCAATAATTTTATCCAACAAAGTGAGGGATAAAGTAACATTATTAAAAAGAGGTGAACATTGATAAAAAAATGGTTCAAATTTTACAAAATAAATTAAACGTAATATAGCCACAATGGTAAAGAATAATTACTCTAAAACGATAATGACGCACAAGGCGCCATTATCAGATAGTTTGGATAAAGTTATTTAAATTATTTTTTAGCTTCTGCGTATAACTCGGCGACTTTATCCCAATTAATAACATTCCAAAATGCCCCAATGTAGTCAGCACGACGGTTTTGATATTTCAAATAGTAAGCATGTTCCCAAACGTCAAGAGCCAAAATTGGTGTGCCAGATACACCAGCAAATTTTTCACCCATAATTGGTGAATCTTGATTAGCGGTGGAAACAACTTCAAGCTTACCATCTTTAAGCACTAACCATGCCCAACCTGAACCAAAACGGGTTGCAGCAGCAGCAGAAAATTTCTCTTTAAATGCATCAATCGAACCAAAATCTTTTTCTATGGCTGTTTTCAGCTCACCTTTAAGTTCAGTTCCAATTTTTAACAATTCCCAGAAAAGAGTGTGATTAACATGACCACCAACATTGTTTTTGATGCCAGTAACTTTGTCTGATGGGACTTTATCTAGGTTTTTTAGTAATGTTTCAGGACAAAAGTCTTTAACTTCAGCAGGTAATGATTCTAATAATGCGTTAGCGTTATTTACATAAGTTTGATGATGTTTATCATGATGAAGATGCATGGTTTCAGTATCAATATAAGGCTCTAAAGCATCATAAGCATAAGGTAGAGGGGGTAATGTATAAGCCATGAAATTGCTCCTTTCATTTATTGGTTTTTTACTTTTTATGTTAAAAGTATACGAGCTATTACTAGTGTCCACAAACTATTATTTAGATAGTTGATGACTATCTAATTAATGTAATTGCTGTACGATTTTTACGGTTAGTTTTGCTGAGTTAAATAAGGTGTATACATCATAATTGCATGATTTTCACTAATAAGATTTTCCTCTATCTGTTTATCAAGCAAATGCGTTTTACGTTGCCATATCTTATTGTGTCTCGTGTATCCACCCCACCATTGTTGCTCAATGACGTGATCAGTTTCGAATATTTCATAGTGATAAGATAGTGGTGTATTGGCTAGCAGTTCACCATGTAAGTATTCATCATCTAACCAAAGGTTAAGTCGGTAGGTTGTATTTGTTTTATTGAGCAATTGTAAATCTATATAGTTATAAGATAATGTTGCACCACAAGCAAATGGAATAGTACGATTAACATCAGGAAAAACATCAAAACTATGTCGCCACCGTTCAATAATTGTTAAATCAGAGTGTAGTACAATCCAGTAAATTAAATTGCCAAGTTGACATAAGCCACCACCAATATCTTTACCGATTTGACCATTATGCAGTGAGAGACCTTCTAAAAAACCACGTTCTTTAGACGGCCGCCCCACTTTTTGCCAAATTGAAAATCGTTGATTGGGCTTAATTATCGAACCGTTAATCTGTTCAATCGCTAAGCGAAGATTAGTGATTTTGTTATATTGCAAATACATATCAACATCTTTTAGTTGTCTTAACAATACAGATTGATGTTTTTTATGAGAATAGCAGCAAGTATTATTATTCTTATCTATTACGCAATAGGCGTGGCGGTTGCGCCACCAATCTAATTTACGCTTAACGATAAAATACTCTTTACCTAATTTTAATCTTAACTGACTGCGTTTTTTAGGTTTTTCTACAATAGTGTTTTGCATACAACTCCATCCTAACCACTGAATTGATTATTTTTTTAGTGATAAATAATTAATGCTTAACTTATCAAGAAAAACAAAAAGCTTTAAATTCATTTGGCTATAATCATGTTCCCGTAACATTTCGGGTGTATCAACAAAACGATAATTTGCAGCTTGATTCAGATCGTTTAGCGAATGAGAAATGAGTTTTTCAACGACTTCATGTGTTAATTCTAAATGACACTGAAAACCATAAACCAATTTACCATAAGCAATAATTTGCCGCGGACAACCTTCACTATACGCAATTATTTGAGCATCTTTTGTTAATCCCGGCATATCATTGTGCCAATGACCTACCGCTAATTGATCACCAAAATGCGTAAATAAAGAGTGATGTTTTCCAACTTCAGTTAATGTAATTGGGAATTTGCCAATTTCTTTTTCTGGGCTATGTTCATGAGTTGCACCTAATGCCTCACCAATCAATTGTGAACCTAAGCAAACACCGATAACGACTTTCCCTGCTTCAATGGCTGACAAAATGACTGCTTGTTCAGCTAATGAATCAAAATGTGCACATTCTTGCTTCGTCGTTGCTGGTGATTGCGGCCCACCCATGATAATTAAAAAGTCAATGTGATTGATATTATCAGGTAGTGCTTCACCAAGATAAACCCGCGAATAACTAATAGTATGTTGATGTATTTTCGCCCATTGCTCATAAGCACCTGGTGCTTCAAATTCTTCGTGGACTATAAAATGTATATGCATGGGTTCCTAATTCCTAATGTATTAAAATTATTATATTAATTGACAATAAACTCAGTATTAATTATCTCAAAAATACTCAACAATATATTAAGCAATAACAGTTATAAAAACAAAATATTTGTATTTCAATAATTATCATTTGCAATGATAAATTCAATTAATACCATTATCGTCATCTTTAATCACATTATTTTAAATAAATGCTAATTTTTAGCATTAAAATTAAATGAATAAGTGTTACAGTTAATTGACATTTTGTATCCATTATTTAGCTTGCTAACAGAGTAATTTTAATCATGCTAATAATGGTTATTTAACTATAACTTGATAAAAAAACACACATAATTAAGTTAAAAAAAATATAATAACAGATTGAAAATCATACAAATAAATTATATCCTTTTATACAAAACGTAATGTACTTATATTAAAGTTAATACTGGGAATATTTCATTTTAAAAAATAATAAATAAAATTTAGCTTGTTAGGATATGTAAGGAAGTAATGGAAACATCTTTTTTAAAAACAACATCAGCCGGTGTTAACGCACTTTCTAAAACGGTTTTAAAAAATCGTGATTCGCTTGAAATTGATATTATAACCAATAGATTAATTTCTATTTTTCCAGTTGCAATAGACGAACAATTAAATCAATCTTGCGATTATTCAATTATTTCCACTTTCAGCTACAAAAAGTTATCGGTCAACCCAATGTTAGATCTAATTGATTGATTTATTAAAATCAACGAAAACAACATTGAGTTGAGAATCATCGATAATGTCTACTTAAAATGTAACGCGATGAAAAAATGAGCGTTAACCAAAAAGAACTATTTTACTAAAAATGAGTGAAATTAATGATAAACGCTGTACGAAAAAAGGTTAAAAATGTTCAATGAACTAAATCGGTACGATAATTTTAGACGATATCGTTATCTTTTAATTGATAATAGGGTTGTACTTCATTGGGCAAATCCGTTATCACTTGAAAAACTAACTCAACAATTTGGCGAAAATAAAGCTTTTGGTGAGAAAAAACTAACAACAGTATTACGTACTGATCTAGATTACGATCCGAGTGTTTGCCCGACATTGATTCAATTGGCAGAGCCAAGTATATTGACCGATGATGTCATTATTGATGACATTAGCCGACAAGCCACATTAGAGCGTTTTTGGTCACAACGTTATATCTGTGCTTATCTGGTTAGTGACCAAAAACCGTCAGCGTTGGCAAAACAATTAATCGATATTGGTAATTCAATTGGTCGAACTTTAAAAGGATCGTATTACCCATTTTTTGAGCCTTTTCGGATGCAATTTTTAGATGAAGTGGGCTCAAATCAAAGTAAAGCGTGGTTAAAAGCGCAATTTTCTCAAATTTACAACTATTATTATCCTTCAATTCATAATGGTAAATTTATTCAATTTACTGCTAATAAAGAAACTATACCAGAAAATAGTTGGGATGTTGATGACAATCTGCCTATTAAAAATATTCGAATAATCCGTACTTTGGTTAATGCTTGGGCAAATAACCGATTACAATTTGAAGAGCAACAATCTTTACCATTATCAAAAGATGTTATCACTGAGGCGACACAATTGGTTGAGCAAGCCAAGCAATTAGGTTTAGTTGATGCTGGTGATATCTTATTTTGGGGAATTTGTGGCTTAAGGTACCATCAAGCCTTTACCCAAAATCCAAAAGTTTTAATGCTAACTGAGCTTGCTAAAAAAACACCTGGAACACTATCAACACAAGTTAATAATGCCAATATTATTATTGAAAGTACAAACATTAAGTAAATTAGATAAATAAAACAATAAAATAATAAGGAATAGCCAACATGCAAAAAGAAATAAATACCGCCAATCAAAATAAAAAACAAGCGGCTGGTAAATGTCCTGTATGTGAGCGGAAAGGGATTCCGGTGTTTTTACTGCGTCAGGCGGTAATTAAGTTAGCTCCGTTTGACGGCGCAAAAAGTGATCTTGATTATCAATCGTTAGCTAATTATGCACAAAAAATAAACTTTAAAAATCGCATGCCTGACGAACAGTTAAAAGATTATGGCTATATTTTGCGTACCCTGCGCAATGGTTATGTTTATGTGATGCAACAAAAAGGGGATGATATTAATACACGAATGCTTGAAGCTTATGAGTGTATTGATGGTGCATTACGTTTAAAAGATGCTTATAGTTTAAGTGGTACAGAACCAAGACCATTATCAAAAGCGTGTTACAATGCCTGTCACTCCATTCCAGCTTCATTTATTAATTTAGATGATCGAGTCTATACCAATGCATGGGTAGCGTATGTATCACAACCTTGGTCTAGCGAAACAATTAATCAATATATTAAAGAACAAGACAAACTGGCGCTGTCTCGTTTTACCCATATTGATATAACCAAATTGAAAGACGATCCCGATCAAGCAACTAACAATCGAGCAGTACCTTTTGCGGATATTTTTGGTAAAGCGGATGATACCGAAAGTGTCAGTAACGTACTTGAATTTAGAATAAAAAAAGACCCATTGACAAACTTCAAATCGGCACATCCATTTGTCAGTCTTTATAATCAAAAACGTTTATTTGCCTACCATGTCAATCAATTATCAGATTCCTCATGTGGTGTCGTTGTGGAAGACACCTTTGGTATTGCTGAAGAGTTAAACTCTCAGCGGCTTTCGCATTTGCATATATTCAATGAAAAACCGCTGACCGATGACGAATTAAAACTTGCTGAAGAAAGTATTGATAATTTGGATGACATCGATAAAGAAACCAAAATTTATGAACAACGTGCCAAAAATATGCTCAAAACAATCAATCCAGATTTGCAACAACGCTTTAAATATTATGAAGCTGGAATGTTAAAAAAACGAATGATATTTGAATTGATGACTCAGTACCGTCAGTCAATTGTAACGTCTTATGATCGTGAAATTGCTAAAGTAGAGGAAGAGATTGAAAAAGTTGTAAATTCTGGTAATGATCATGTTGGCTATAACGGTATTCCCGTATCAGCAGGAATGCGAGCTAGAATAGGCAGACTATCGTCAGACAAAAAGCAAGCATTAGACGATTTTGATGATTGTGTTAATCAAGATACAATTCAGAATTTTACTAGCGAATTAGAGTCAGCTTATAACGAAGTCGTTAATTATTGTCGAGAATGGTCACAAGATTATTATACTTATGTTCGCTGGTTGTTTGGTAAGCAAGAGTTTATATCGGACTATGGTGAATCAAAACCAAGCAGTTTTAACCTAGTCCATTTTTGGCAACGTGAATTTGATTTTTCGGTTGAAACAGCCTTGATGGCGCATGTAACAGAAGTTACGCAAATACTATTAGATTCAACCCATTCAGAAATAAAATTTGCTAATGATAGTGCCTTGTGGGATGAGCTGCTTAGCAATCCAGAAAGTATCTATTACATTATTGACTATAATAATCCTAAAGGTATTGATCGTGATGAAGAAGTGTATGTTGAACTGACGGATAATCGACTGCTCAAACCTAACGATATAATATCAAATGTATTGAATTTTACACCTGTTGTAAATAAAGTAATTGAAGAAGTAAACAAAGAAGCACTAAAAAGAAAACAATATATATTAGAACAGAATAAAGCACAGTTAGAAGCTGAAATTAAAATCAATCAGCAAAAAATAGAACAACTGGAAAGCAAAAAAAAGAGTATTCCAGTCCATAATCAAACTGAAATTCAAGAATTGATAAAGGCAAAAAGAAAGTACAATGCTGAAATTCAAACATTAAATAAAGAGCTTGAAAAGGTTAATCAACAAATGTCAGAAATGGCTCAACCAAATGTGTCAAACTTAGGGCAGAGCGCTAATAGAAATGATTTATTAAATAATACCGCTCTTAAAAAGCAGGCTGTACTAATTAAAGATAAATTACATATACCTATAAAATCACAGTGGATGCGACTTAACGCTTTTGATCAACTAGCCAGAATCGGGGCGATGCCCGTTGAAATTAATATACAGATAAAACCTGAGAATATCGCTAAAATCCAAAATTTAATTACTCAAATGCAGCGAGGTTTTTTTAATCGAGGTCTTTATCATCCACACGAACAGGAATTTTTGCAAAATTTTGACATTGATGAAAAGGTAACCAAAACAGGTACAACTAAAACCAGAAAAGCCAAATTTACGCTCTGTTTTCCAGACAAAGTAACAAGAAGTTTATTTGTCGAGTTTATTAAGAAAACCAATGGGATATTAAAACCCTACGAATTAAAAAAATTTATTGAAAGTGCGTATAAAGACTATTTTAAGCTAATTTATAAACAAAAAAATCTTCAAGCACAGCTTGAGAATGCAACCAAAAATAAAACGTCAATCAATGAAAAAATAAATCAAGGTAGTAGCAAAAATACTAGCAATAAAACCACAAAAATCAACCATAAAATAGAAAAGATAGGAGATCTTTCAAACAAAAATAAAATTGATTTAGAAACAGTCATTAATAAAATTGAGCTAGAAGGCGTTAATAGCGAAATTAAAATTGGAAAAATAACATTTGCCATTAATCTGGCAGTGGATGCAATATCATGTGTTGTCACTTTGATGAATATAAAAGACACTCTCAAAGAGTGGGGAGTTGCTAAAGAGGGCAGTGGCGAACAAAAAGTAAAAGTACAACTAATAAAAGATGTGGTATCACTAGCTTTAATGAGTATTGATTTAACCAATCAATACCAAAATATTAAACTCAATAAGCAGTTAGAAAATGCTATTGATACCAATAAGAATAAGCAAGCCATTCGTAGTCAATTAAAATTAAATACTCTAATTAGTAAAACAGTTTCCAGAGTAACAACAGTAATCACCGTTCTTGAAGCCATTGGTGAGTTAAAAAGTGCCTTTGATATGGTGGATATGGAAGATCAAGATTATTTTCAAGCAAGATTTTATGGATCACTTGCTTTAGTTTTTGGGGTTATCGTAGCATTAGCAGGGACATTATTAACCATTATTATTGGTGCTATTTTTATGATTGCGGGCGGAATTGCCATTTTGTTTAGTAAAAAATATGATAAATACACGCCTATTCAGCATTGGTTAAATCGTTGCTATTTTGGCAAACAAGCAGAGCTAGAATATTTAGGTTATGATGCTTACCATGAAGAAGATCGCTATTCACACAGTGGTTTTGGTTTAGCGCTCAATGACTATACAGTTATGATCTATGGCATTCAAACCTTTATCCGTTTGCAATCGCTTTATAATGGTGCCCCTGTAGTACCAATGCCTGATTCATCCAATATCTTTCAACGTCACATCTATTTTTATGTGGATATTCCCGATTTTGCCAAAGCCAATCCTAACGAAGCGCTAACGGCTTCCATTCGTTTATATCTTTATAACTGGGAACATCTTGATAACCAATCAAGTGTTGTAACCGATAAATATATCGATTTAAAATGCCGCGTAACAACCAACGGTATTGAAGTTTTAGAGATTAAAAGTGATCCAGTAACCGACAAATATATTTGCACCGATAAAAAAATGTTTTTCAATAAATATGAACTGCCGTCATTGATAAGCAAGTTTCCTTCTTCAATTGGGGAGCGTTATATCGATGAACCGGCTGAATTTCAATTAACGCAAACTCTAGCAAATGGAACAAAAGTGATCGAAAGCAAACCAAAATTTAGTGATATTAAAAATGTTATGGTTAAACAGGGTGATAGTATTGAAAGTGATGGGTTAATTATTAACAAATGGATTGCAGGCACAATTGCCGCTAATAGTATTAAAAAATACCATATAATCATTGAGTATAATAACCGTGAAGCAGTCCCATTAATCATTACCAAAAAGTCTAACAAAATTAATTAACGAAAAGGAGCAACAATGCCATCACAATATCGTCCACAAATATTAGGTTGGATAGGGGATTTAGATAAAGGGTCAAAAAATATTTCAGGTGCCGATGATCGTTTACTGTATGCTAACGATAATTATTGTGCTTTTCTTCGCAAAACATCTTCTGATCAGGTTTTTTATTTTTGTATAAGTTTTATTTGTACAATTGCAAGTATTTTTTTAATACCCTCGTTAAGTTATGCGCTTTCAAGTTGTAATAGTAAAACAGTTTACTTTTTATTATTAACATTTTTATTTTGTTTTATTTTAGTTTTATATCTAATGATTCCTGAACTATATCAAAATCTTTTTACACGTCGAGGATGTCCAATAATCTTTAATCGTAAAACTAATAAAGTGTATATTAATGAAAGTTATTTCTTTAATTTTACTTCGTTTAAAAATCCCATTCATTTTTTACAGCCTAATAAAAAACGAATAAAAGAGTATGATTGGGCCGATTTACATGGGGTTGTGGTGCATAACTTTTCCACCTATTCACTCAATACTACTATTTTAATGGTGTGTGAGCCGGGTACGCATAAAACTATTGACCATGTGCTATTAGATCCACTGCGTTATGGTATTGGTAGTTATCAGGTCTGGGGATGGGTTAATAATTTTATGTGCTTTAACGATCTAATCAGTTTAAACGACGGAAAATATACGTGGGAGCAAGAAACGCCTTTTAAAAAGGACATCATCCAAGATCAAGGTTGGCCGGAATGGATGGTGGAAGCGTTTAACGCCCTGTCGCCCGAACACCTTACTGAGATTAAGCAAAAATATCATGTGCAATAACTAGATTACTCAAGAAATAAAAATAAAGAAAAAGGAATAATTAGGAATAACAATGCCATCACAATATCGTCCACAAATATTAGGCTGGATAGGGGATTTAGATAAAGGCTCAAAAAATATTTCAGGAGCCGATGATCGTTTACTGTATGCCAACGATAATTATTGTGCTTTTCTTCGCAAAACGTCATCTGATCAGATTTTTTATTTATGTGTTTTTACTATTGCTTTTATTCTTTCAATACCTTTAATTTATTTATCTATAACTATAATTTTAGATTTAGATTTAGATTCTGATGAAGATACTTTAATATTTATCACTTTTATTGTTATGTTAATTGCTTCTTTTGTTGGATTATACCTATCTATACCCGAAATTTATCAAAATCTTTTTACACGTCGAGGATGCCCAATAATCTTTAATCGTAAAACCAATAAAGTGTATATTAATGAAAGTTATTTCTTTAATTTTACTTCGTTTAAAAATCCGATTCATTTTTTACAGCCTAATAAAAAACGAATAAAAGAGTATGATTGGGCCGATTTACATGGGGTTGTGGTGCATAACTTTTCCACCTATTCACTCAATACTACTATTTTAATGGTGTGTGAGCCGGGTACGCATAAAACTATTGACCATGTGCTATTAGATCCACTGCGTTATGGTATTGGTAGTTATCAAGTCTGGGGATGGGTTAATAATTTTATGTGCTTTAACGATTTAATCAGTTTAAACGACGGAAAATATACGTGGGAGCAAGAAACACCTTTTAAAAAGGATATCATTCAAGATCAAGGTTGGCCGGAATGGATGGTGGAAGCGTTTAACGCCCTATCGCCCGAACACCTTACTGAGATTAAGCAAAAATATCATGTGCAATAACTAGATTGCTCAAGAAATAAAAATAAAGAAAAAGGAATAATTAGGAGCAACAATGCCATCACAATATCGTCCACAAATATTAGGCTGGATAGGGGATTTAGATAAAGGCTCAAAAAATATTTCAGGTGCCGATGATCGTTTACTGTATGCTAACGATAACTATTGCGCTTTCCTTCGCAAAACATCTTCTGATCAGGTATTTTATTTATGCATTTTTACTATAGTTTTTATTGGATTAATACCGACAATTTATTTAATTTTTTCATTACTATCTGATTTACTATATAAAAATGAAAGTTTAATGTCACTTATTATTATTATCGCACAAATTGCTTGCTTTCTTGCTATATATATATCCATACCCGAAATTTATCAAAATCTTTTTACACGTCGAGGATGCCCAATAATCTTTAATCGTAAAACCAATAAAGTATATATTAATGAAAGTTATTTCTTTAATTTTACTTCGTTTAAAAATCCGATTCACTTTTTAAAGCCTAACAAAAAACGAATAAAAGAGTATGATTGGGCCGATTTACATGGGGTTGTGGTGCATAACTTTTCCACCTATTCACTCAATACTACTATTTTAATGGTGTGTGAGCCTGGCACGCATAAAACTATTGACCATGTGCTATTAGATCCACTGCGTTATGGTATTGGTAGTTATCAGGTCTGGGGATGGGTCAATAATTTTATGTGCTTTAACGATCTAATCAGTTTAAACGACGGAAAATATACGTGGGAGCAAGAAACACCTTTTAAAAAGGATATCATCCAAGATCAAGGCTGGCCGGAATGGATGGTTGAAGCGTTTAACGCCCTGTCGCCCGAGCACCTTACTGAAATTAAGCAAAAATATCATGTGCAATAACTAGATTGCTCAAGAAATAAAAATAAAGAAAAAGGAATAATTAGGAGCAACAATGCCATCACAATATCGTCCACAAATATTAGGCTGGATAGGGGATTTAGATAAAGGCTCAAAAAATATTTCAGGAGCCGATGATCGTTTACTGTATGCTAACGATAACTATTGCGCTTTTCTTCGTAAAACATCTTCTGATCAGATATTTTATTTATGTATTAGTGGTATTATTACATTTTTATTGATTTTCATTATACCAGTATCAATATATTTACTTACACTAATAAAAATAGATTCTAATAGTCATAAAGCTATATTTCTGATTCCGTTAATTATTATTTTGTTTGTTATTACTCTATATTTAATGATTCCCGAATTATACCAAAATCTTTTTACACGAAAAGGTAGTCCAATAATCTTTAATCGTAAAACCAATAAAGTGTATATTAATGAAAGCTATTTTTTTAATTTTACTTCGTTTAAAAATCCGATTCATTTTTTACAGCCTAATAAAAAACGAATAAAAGAGTATGATTGGACCAATTTACATGGGGTTGTGGTGCATAACTTTTCCACCTATTCACTCAATACCACTATTTTAATGGTGTGTGAGCCGGGCACGCATAAAACTATTGACCATGTGCTATTAGATCCACTGCGTAATGGTATTGGTAGTTATCAGGTGTGGGGATGGGTCAATAATTTTATGTGCTTTAACGATCTAATCAGTTTAAACGACGGAAAATATACGTGGGAGCAAGAAACACCTTTTAAAAAGGATATCATTCAAGATCAAGGCTGGCCGGAATGGATGGTGGAAGCGTTTAACGCCCTGTCGCCCGAACACCTTACTGAAATTAAGCAAAAATATCATGTGCAATAACTAAATTACTCAAGAAATAAAAATAAAGCAAAAGGAATAATTAGGAGCAACAATGCCATCACAATATCGCCCACAATTATTAGGCTGGATAGATGATTTAGATAAAGGTACGAATTACCTTTCAGGAGCCGATGATCGTTTACTGTATACCAACGATAACTATTGCGCTTTTCTTCGTAAAACGTCATCTGATCAGATTTTTTATTTATTTATTTCCTTAATATCAATATTATCCCTTACTTTTTATATAATTTTTTATTTTTCATTTAATTTTAGTTTTAGTTTTGAAATCTCAATTGATAATGATGAAAAAATTATAGATATTTTATTATCATTAGGCGTTATTGTCAGTTTGTTTGCCATATATCTAATGATTCCCGAATTATACCAAAATCTTTTTACACGAAAAGGTAGTCCAATAATCTTTAATCGTAAAACCAATAAAGTGTATATTAATGAAAGTTATTTCTTTAATTTTACTTCGTTTAAAAATCCCATTCATTTTTTACAGCCTAATAAAAAACGAATAAAAGAGTATGATTGGGCTGATTTACATGGGGTTGTGGTGCATAACTTTTCCACCTATTCACTCAATACTACTATTTTAATGGTGTGTGAGCCGGGCACACATAAAACTATTGACCATGTGCTATTAGATCCACTGCGTTATGGTATTGGTAGTTATCAGGTGTGGGGATGGGTCAATAATTTTATGTGCTTTAACGATTTAATCAGTTTAAACGACGGAAAATATACATGGGAGCAAGAAACACCTTTTAAAAAGGATATCATTCAAGATCAAGGTTGGCCGGAATGGATGGTGGAAGCGTTTAACGCCCTGTCGCCCGAGCATCTGAATGAGATTAAGCAAAAATATCATGTGCAATAACTAGATCCCCCAAGAAATAAAAATAAAGCAAAAGGAATAATTAGGAATAACAATGCCATCACAATATCGCCCACAAATATTAGGTTGGATAGGGGATTTAGATAAAGGCTCAAAAAATATTTCAGGAGCCGATGATCGTTTACTGTATGCCAACGATAATTATTGTGCTTTTCTGCGTAAAATGTAATGGCTATATCTAAGATTTGCTTAGTGATCTGCTAAGATAACAAAAAAGCGTGATTGATAATTTTATTTTTTAACATATTGAATAAATTTAATTGTAGTATGGAGTAAGTAATTTTTATTTACTCGTTTATTTATGATTTTTAAAAAATAGATTAATAATGAAAAGTTAGAATAATAGCAAATGATAATTGAAATTTAGTGTTTTTATGGCATATAAAATGATGTGAGAAGTTGGCTCCTCCAACAGGACTTGAACCTGTGACATACGGATTAACAGTCCGCCGTTCTACCGACTGAACTATGGAGGAACCGAAATGTAGCGCGCATATTATAGATTTAATGTCGTTATGTCAATAGTTAATTATCTGAAATTTCTTTTTTGTTCAATTTTTAACTTATTATCGTTATTTAATATTATTTAAGTGTCAGGATTGTCTTAAATAGTTCTTTTTGTCTTAATAGCTGTTGTGGATGTGAGCCGAGCTCTCCTTGAGGGATCGGTTGTTTTAATTCTCGATAATAATTGATCCAATAAGGGAGAATCTGGTCAGTGGTTAAATTCTTAAAATTCATAGGATAGAGTTTAAAATAATCTTTACCTGATTCATACTTAAAAGCATAAGTAATAAGTTGACTACAGTAAAACCCTTTAGCATCCGAACGAAAACTGTGGTTATAGGGCAATCCTAAACAGTCTTGAACACGAATTAATGCATTTTTAATGATAGTTTTATTGCCAATCGTTGCAACCACATTATATTGGGCGGAGTCTAAAAAAGATTTAAGTGGTTGCTTGATTACTCCATGCTTTTGGGTCGCCTCAATCACCAGATCATTGCCGATATATAAGCCGACATGGCTTATTTGATTAATTATATCGTTTGAACTAGGCAGGAAACCAGAATGAGTAATTGCCTTATTAAATTCGCTTTCCTCATTCTGAGATTGAAAAATGATATCGCCAACTTGCATCTTTATTGATGTTTTTTCGCGTGATAACGCCATAATGAAAACATAACACAAGTCGCAATGATAAACTTGAGCGCATCAACACCAACGAAAGGTAAATAACCCACTTGTAATGCTTCGGTAAGTGAAATATGAAAATAACCCATTAAATAAGTTACACCAAATACAAAGATTAATTGATGAGCGCAAGCAAAGGCGATTAATCCTAAAAGGAAGCGACGATCATAACCTTTTTCGGCAGCAAATCCAGCGATATAAGCACTAAATGCATACCCATATAGGTAACCAGCAGAAGGTGATACTAGCGCCATAAATCCACCACTACCATTAGCAAACATTGGTAAACCGAGCGCACCTAAAAACAGATATTGGAGAATCGCTAATGCACCTAGTTTACGACCTAGACAAGCACCAATCAGTAAAACACCTAAAGATTGTAAGCTAAAAGGTACTGGGTACGTGGGAATGCTGATATTCGCCGCAAGGCCTAGCAATAGTGCTGCACTGGTGGTTGTACATAATTTGCGTTGCCAAGATGATAAATTGAACAGCGTGTTAATGAATGTAGGGTAATATGTTGTTAATTGTTGTTTCATTATTTTCTACCATTAAAAAATAAACAGTAGTGCCATAATAATACAAAAATTTATAATGTAAACTATTTTTGAATAAAAAAGTTTACATTATTGTTTTCAACATTTTTAATTAAACTAAGAAAGGATTGGTCATTCGTTCATTTCCAAAACTTGACATTGGACCATGACCAGGAACAAATATAAAGTCATCGCCAAGAGGAAATAGTTTATGGGTAATTGATGAGATGAGATCGGCATGATTCCCGCGAGGAAAGTCTGTTCGTCCAATACTGTTTTTGAAAAGTACATCCCCAACAAAAGCAATTTTATCTTTTACATTGATAAATACAATATGCCCAGGAGTGTGACCAGGGCAAAACAGGACATCAAGCGAGATATTGCCAATCTGAATTTTATCGTTCTCTTTTAACCAACGATCAGGTAAAAAACTTTCGGTATAAGGAAAACCAAATTGCATAGATTGTTGAGGTAAGGCTGTAAATAAGAACTCATCTTCTTGGCTAGGACCAATGATTTTGACATCATAGTGTTTAGCTAATTCAGCAGCTACGCCAACATGATCTAAATGCCCGTGTGTTAATAAAATTTGTTTAATATTAACCCCAAGTTTTTCAACTGCTTTTTTGAGTAATTCTGGCTCGCCACCGGGATCAATAAAGGCAGCCTCATTTGTTTCATCACACCAAATAATACTGCAGTTTTCTTGAAAATCCGTTACTGGAATGATTTGATATTGAAACATAATTGTTATCTCCTTGTCGCTTAATGCCGAGCCGTTAAATTCTCACCATCTTGTTTTTTCAATTGAGCAAAAATCATGCTTGATAGCATGGTTACAATACCCAGTATAACAAAGGTTAGTTGAAATGCGTGAATAGTCGTTGTTGTGTAACCAAATAATCTTACCAACAAAGCACCAAAACCAGTACCAAAACTGATCGCTAACTGTTGATTGACGGCCATCAAACTATTGCCACTACTTGTGCTTTCTCCTTGTAAGTTTGCTAACGTTATACTGTTCATTGAAGTAAATTGCATTGAATTGACGCCACCAATACAAAATAGCAAAATCCCTAATATCAAAAGTGGAGTACTTAAGTTTAATAACGACATTAAAAGGATTAAAATTCCTGCCAAAATGGTATTTGCTATTAACACGAAACGATAGCCTAAACGACCAAGAATCCGAGTAATAAAGAACCTTGTACAAATTGATGCAATTGCCATTGGCATTAGCATCATTCCTGCAAAAATTGCCGAATAACCGAATCCAACTTGTAGAAATAAAGGAATTAGAAAGGGCACACCAGAAATACCTAATCGACAAACTAAATTACCAATAATTCCTATTTTAAATGTTCTTATATCAAATAAAGAGAGTGGAAATAAGGGGGCTTGTTTCTTTTTCGCATAGCTGCGATAAATAAATAAAAAAGCAAGGCTAATGACAGCGAGAGCCAGAGGTAAATAATATTGTTGACCTTGATTTAAACATTCAACACTAAGGGTTGCACTAATAAAAGTAATAACGATAAATATAAATCCAAATGAATCAAAAGGCATATGTTCGCCTTTTATGTTCGGCATATATCTTAAGCTAATCATTACCCCAATAATACCAATTGGTAAATTAATAAAAAAGATCCAGTGCCAACTTACCATATCAACAAGGTAGCCGCCTAAAACTGGTCCTAGTACTGGGCCGATTAAACCCGGAATTGTTGCTGTGTTTAACGCTGCTAAGAACTCATTACGTTTGAATGCTTTAATCAAAACCAAGCGTGAAACAGGTACCATCATTGAACCACCAATACCTTGAATCACCCTTGATATATCTAAAAAAACTAATGAATTGGACAAAGCACAAAGCAATGATCCTAAGGTAAAAAGTGATACGGCCATCACAAAAATATTTCGTGTGCCGAATTTATCCGATAAAAAACCACTTACTGGAATAAATAATGCCAATGTTAGCGCATAACATATTACTGCTGATTGCATGTTCAAAGGTGATTCATTAAGGTCTTTAGCCATCGTTGGCAGAGCAGTATTTAAAATTGAGGTATCAAGTGATTGCATAAAAAATGCAAATGCGGCAATCCAAGGTAATATTCGATAAACAAAGGGCGGTAACTGTAATTCGCTATTCATTTTTTCAGCCTAAAATTGATTGATATGCTGGGGGAGAGATGGATCATAGTAAATCCTAAAGTTATACTCTCTTACGTGTGATTAGTGAGTAAGAGAGTGAATGAATTCTATTTTACAATATTCACGATTAATTTTTAGATTTTTTCTTATTTTTAACGGGTTTTCCTTGCCAATAACCAGCCAGAATCGAACCTGAAATATTGTGCCAAACAGAAAATACAGCAGCGGGTAATGCTGATAGAGCTGAAAAATAAGTTGTGCCTAAAGTAGCGGCTAATGCGGAGTTTTGCATACCCACTTCTAATGACATAGTTCGACAAGTTGATTCATCGAAGCCAAATAATTTTCCTCCCCAATAACCACCAAGTAAACCAATACCATTATGAATAATCACAGCAAAAATAACCGTTATACCAACTTGGCCAATTAGATCATGACTACCAGCGACAACAATACAGATAATTAATAAAATACAGATCATTGACATCAATGGTAAAAATGGTTCGCATTTTTTTACTATTGAATATAAGAAGTGGTGGACAATCAAGCCTAGAATAATAGGAATTAGAACAATTTGGATAATATGCACTAACATATTCCAAACCGGAACTTCAACAGTTGTACCAACGAGTAAAAGCGTAAGAATCGGGGTAACCACTACACCAACAAGGGTTGAAACCGACGAAATGGTCACTGACAGTGCTACATCACCTTTAGCTAGATAAATCATCACGTTGGAGGCAGTTCCACTCGCTACGCTACCAACTAGAACCATCCCTACTAATAACTCTGGTCGCATAGTAAATAACTTAGATAAGATTAAAGCGGTAAGTGGCATAACAATGTAATGCAGTAGGGTACAAATTATAACTGCTTTAGGCTTAGTCACAACTCTTTTAAAGTCATTAATACTTAACGTTACCCCCATAGTAAACATTACAAACATCAATAAGTGTGATGTATGTGGTTGTACTGGAACGAATGTATTTGGTGAAAAATAGGCGATTATTGCACAAAGAATTGCCCATAACGGAAATAATCGAGTAAGTGAAATGATGGATTGCACAAAAAGCTGACTATGACGTTGAGACATAAAGCACCACCTTGTGGCTTATTAAACTATTAATAATTAAATGGTTAATAGTGTATTTGGTTTTGGATTTTCATTTTATTAATTCTATTAAATAGCGTCAAGGTATTTGTTAGGATCGTTCTAGCGATTTGTTTAGAATTTTCAGTACGTAATTGACAAAGAATATTAAAAATATCGACAATGTTTTCTGGTCGATTTATTTGCCCTTGTCGACCACTTAAAGGCATATCGGGGGCATCGGTTTCTAATACTAGGCTTTCGAGAGGTAACTTTGCAATGGTATGGCAAGTTTTATTTGCTCTAGCGTAACTTATTACGCCACCTACACCAATATAATAGCCTAATTTAATAAATTGCATTGCTTGTTGATAGCTACCAGAAAAACCATGGATCACCCCACGACAAGGTAAATTAGCTTGATGTAATTCATGATAGATAACATCATGAGTTTTGCGAGAATGAATTAAAACAGGTAATTCATAACGTTTAGCTAAAGCCAGTTGAGCTCGAAAAAAAATAAGTTGCTGTTGCCAATCAACAGAAATGTCATATCGGTCTAAGCCGATTTCGCCAATGGCAACTAATTTGTTAGGAGAAGTACTAACGATATCCGATAATTTTTCAAGATCAGCATGGGAATGTTGATAGATAGGGTGTAAGCCCAGCGCAGCATAAAGCTCATCATACTGTTCAGTTAGTTTCAGAATTTGACTGAAATGATCTACTGATACAGCAGGTATAATTAAACTGGCAATTTTAGCTTGTTGAATACGACTTATTGAGTTGTCTAAATCTGTAACAAAAGCAGGGAAATTGAAATGGCAATGCGTATCTATAAACATAATGCCTCCTATTCTACTGTTACTTGATGTAATAAAATTGGTAGTAAAAATTGTTTAGCAAAATGGATGATCTGTTCTATCAGTTCATCGGTTAATTCAGGATACAAACGTTCATAGTAACTGTCGCACTCGGGTGATTGAAATGCGCCACCTTGCCAAGTATTTATAAGCTGACTTTTAGCTCTATCATTAGCAACAATTTCACCAGTTTTTTTATTATAAGCCGAAGTTAACCAACTCCATGCACTTTGGATTGGCATTAATAAAGGTTGATTGATACCTTGCAAAAATCCTTCAACTAATGAGGTTAAGTAAGTTAATGCCTCGTTGGCTTCTAAATGCGAAAATCGCCATTCTTGCTCATCACGACCGTAAATGCGACTTTGGTTATCAACTTTCTCAGGGTATAAAATACAATAAACTAAATGATCTATCCATAATGAGATACCATCACGAATTGAGAGTTTTGAGGGGCGCCAAGTTAAAATGCCATCGGCTTGTACATGTGTTAACCACCCCTGAAGTGGGTAATATTGCTTATCTGTGTTAATTGTTAAATTGACTTCCTCGCTGGTCATCTCTAACCGTTCTTGACGGATTTTATCTGCTAAAGATTGCATTGCTTCAGTTTGTTCATCATAAATGATCTCACCAAAAGCGCCATCAGGTAATTCACCCGTTAATCTTAATTGTTGATACAGAGCCTCTGAATCTTGGGCGGTTTGAGTAATTAAATGATTTAAAATTTGCACATTAAGTTGATAACGTTTTAAGCTATCAAGATTAAAGTTTTCTGCATCAGGTAAAGTATCATCAAGGTAACTGACATAAAAATTAAATCGTTTTTGTAAAAATAACCGAATAGAGTGCTGAAAGAATCGTTTTAATTCATCAAGATTAATATAATCAACACTTATAGCGGGTATTTGACTAATAAATGTTTGGCTTTCCCCTTTTTTCAATGCAGCAGGTAACCACTCATCAGCATAACTTTTCGGCTCTTGTAAAAAATTTAGAGGATTAAATGGCGTTCTGGTATGCAAAACCCTTAAAAAATTGAGATTTTTTTCTAAATTTTTGGTTGATTTACCATAATATTGAACAATATATTCCCAAAGTTCATCAACCAGTACTGACGGGTAACGTTCGCTATTATCTTTTATATCCCGCCCGACATAACTGATGTATAGTTGATATTGTGTGGATAAAATAGCTTCTAAAAATAGATAGCGATCATCGGTTCGACGGCTACGATCGCCTCGTCTTGGGTATTTGGCGATTAAATCAAAATCCAGCGGTAGTGATGTTCTTGGATAGTCACCATCATTCATACCTAGCAAACAAACTACTTTAAATGGAATGGATCGCATAGGCATCATAGTACAAAAATTGATTTTACCCACTAAAAAACGGTGTGCTAAATGATTTTGTTCTAAACGTGCCTGCATTGCATCATGTAAAACAGTGATTGAAATAAGGTCGGTAAACTGAGCTGTTAAACCACTATTAATTAATTGTTGCCATTCATCTTCTATCATTAATAAAATAGCATCGCGTTGCTGATTGTGCATAAAAAAATCATTAATTAATTCAAGGCAACAACCTTGCCAATCAGACAATGATTTTTCTTCATTTAAAATCGTAAACCATTTACGGACAACTTTAATAAACTCAGCTAATTGACCAATAAGTTCCGCATCTAATCCTGTTGCACCATCATAAGGTAAAATTTGTAACCATCCACCTTGTTCACTATTCATGGTATAACCCAGCAATAACCGTTCAAGGCCAAATAACCAGCTGTGTGCACTTTCAAGACCAAAGCGGATACCAGACTCAATAATCCAAGTTCGCAGTAATATTAATTGTGATTCATTTATGGAAAATTTTTCAGCTACGGCTGGAATTTCCAGTAAATTAAATAACTCTTCTGCGGTGAATCGACTATTTGGGAAGTTTAAAATAGCAAAAAAACCTTGTACGATGGGATCAATATTTCGAGCTTTTTGATCAGAAATGGTAAAAGGTAAATAGCGTTCATTACTGGCATTGCCAAAGACAGCACGAATATAAGGTACATAGCGATCAATATCTGAAACCATAACAATACAGTCGCGTAGTTCAAGATCGGGGTTTTCATCAAAAACAGATAATAGATAATCGTATAATACTTCGACTTCCCGTTGTTCACTATGGCAAGCATGGAATGAGATAGATTTATCAGAATCATCAATTTGTTTATCGTTTAAATCATTTTGATAAAGCTCTAAAATGTCTTGCTGAATTGCGTGCAATAGACATGTCCGTTCTTGATCAACAAATGCCTCAATATCCTGTTTACTATTAAATTCTTGCAATAAAAATAAATTGTCGCGGCCTAGTTTTCCCCACGAAGTTAATAGTGGATTAGGAATTTTATCGGGAGTATTTAAAATATCGGATAGTTGTTTTTCAACAATATCGCCCCAGTACCATTTACAAGGATTGTTAAACATCAAATGCACATCGATGTGTTGACCAAGTGCTGAGAGTAATGACAGATAAATAGGTGGAAGAGAAGTGATCCCAAAAATATAAACTCGTTTAGGTAAAGAATTTAACCGTAAACGATCAAAGTCTTTATCTAACAAAATATCTAATATTTGCTGATAAATATTGGCTCGGTGATAGGGTAGGCTGATTGAAATCAGTTGCCGCCATAATTCTGCTTGCCAAATTTCATCAGGATGATGATTTAATTCACTTACGGTTTGATTGGCTTCCCATTTTGCTAACCAATCTGGACGATATACCAAATATTGGTCAAATAATCGTGCTATCCGCGTTGCTAATTGATAGTTTTTGCGTTCTTCTTTATCAATATTTAGATAATGTTTGATTGTCTCAAATTCAGGTCGTTCAATGATCTTAGGCAATAAATAGTATAAACGCCAAGTCATTGATTCAACGTCATAGTTATTTTCAGTTGGTGAATCCGGTAAAAGGCTTTGATATATTTGCCAAATAAATTGACTGGGAAAGGGAAAATCAACATTGGCAAGAATACCAAGATCGTTGGCCAATTCAATTTGTAACCACTGTGCCATACCTTGGCTTTGTACAATTATCATGTCGGGCGTAAAAACCTGTTCTATGGGGTCTCTGCGCATTAATTCACTGACTAGGGACTTGAGTAAATCGACTTGATTTGAATGATAAATAGTAAACATAGTTACATTAATATTAATATAATTAGTCAGATTATCGCTGATTGTTATAAATAAATCTAGCTACGATTAGGTTGTGCATTTTTACAGCTAAATAATTTTATAAAATCCAAATAGATTTTAAAAAAATGTTAAAGAATATTTTTGAGATAAAAAATCGTGATTTTTAGATAGAATTATTTTTCAAATAAGTAGTTAAAAAAACAGTTAAGTAAAAATTAAAAAGGTTACAATTTATTAAGTTGTAACCTTTTATGGGTTTATCTAGTGATTAACGTATTTTTTATTGACCCATGCGACGAGTTAATTCAATAACACGAATTTTTGCCAAAGCTTTTGATAGTTCAGCCGATGCTTGAGCAAATGTCATATCATCACTTGGGTGATTAATATGTTCTTTTGCTTGTCTGACTGCTTCTTGTGCCCTGGCTTCGTCTAAGTCTTCACCACGAATTGCCGTATCGGCTAAGATTGTGACGATGTTGGGTTGAACTTCTAAGACGCCACCAGAAAGGTAGATAAACTCTTCTTCACCATCCGCTTTTACAATACCTACCATACCCGGTTTAATCATTGTAAGTAGAGGAGTGTGACCTGGATAGATCCCAAGTTCACCTTCTTGACCTGTGACTCTGATTCGCTGAACATCACCCGAAAACAGGTGAGATTCAGCACTAACAACTTCTAATTGATAGGAAGTTAGTGCCATAATACTATCTCCGTTCAATGAATCTCTTAGAGAGATTTAGCTTTCTCAATTGCTTCGTCGATTGAACCAACCATATAGAATGCTTGTTCAGGAATGTGGTCGTAGTCACCGTTCATAATTCCTTTAAAAGCACTGATGGTATCTTTCAATGGTACATATTTACCAGGAGATCCTGTAAATACTTCTGCAACGAAGAATGGTTGAGATAAGAATCGTTGAATTTTACGTGCACGAGCAACGGTTAATTTATCATCTTCTGATAATTCATCCATACCAAGAATTGCAATAATATCTTTTAATTCTTGATAGCGTTGTAAAATTGACTGAACGCCACGAGCACAATCATAGTGTTCTTGACCAACAACAAGTGGATCTAATTGACGGCTGGTTGAATCTAATGGATCCACCGCAGGATAGATACCTAATGAGGCGATTTGACGACTCAATACGATTGTTGCATCTAAGTGAGCAAAGGTGGTTGCTGGCGACGGGTCAGTCAAGTCATCGGCAGGTACATATACCGCCTGAATTGAGGTGATTGAACCTGTTTTAGTTGAAGTGATACGTTCTTGTAATAAGCCCATCTCTTCTGCTAATGTTGGTTGGTAACCTACCGCAGATGGCATACGACCTAATAATGCAGATACTTCAGTACCCGCTAAGGTGTAACGGTAAATATTATCGATGAATAATAATACGTCTTTACCTTCGTCTCGGAATTTTTCAGCCATGGTTAAACCAGTTAACGCTACGCGTAGACGGTTTCCTGGTGGCTCATTCATCTGACCGTATACTAACGATACTTTATCAAGTACGTTTGATTCTTTCATCTCATGATAGAAGTCATTACCTTCACGGGTACGTTCACCCACCCCAGTAAACACTGAGTAACCAGAGTGTTCAATAGCGATGTTACGGATTAATTCCATCATATTAACGGTTTTACCCACACCCGCACCGCCGAATAGACCAACTTTACCACCTTTAGCAAATGGACAAATTAAGTCGATAACTTTGATACCTGTTTCAAGTAACTCAGTTGAGTTAGCGAGTTCTTCATAAGTTGGTGCTGCGCGGTGAATTGCCCAACGCTCTTCCTCACCAATTGGACCTGCTTTATCAACAGGATCACCTAGTACGTTCATAATACGACCAAGTGTTTTAGTACCTACGGGTACTTCAATACCGTGACCTGTGTTTACTACTTTAAGTCCACGTCTTAAACCATCAGATGATCCCATTGCGATACAACAGACAACGCCACCACCTAATTGTTGCTGAACTTCCAGAACTAATTTTTCAGTGCCAGTTTCCACTTCTAATGCATCATATACCTTCGGTACTGCATCTTCTGGGAATTCGACATCAACCACCGCACCGATGATCTGGACAATCTTTCCAGTAGCCATTTTTAATCCTCTACGTCTTTTTCTTAACTATAAGCCAATATTTAGCACTAACCTGAAACAGCGGCTGCACCGGATACAATATCAATCAATTCATTTGTGATAGCACCTTGACGTGCTTTGTTATACACAATTTGTAATTCATTAATTAGGTTTGCACCGTTATCTGTTGCTGCTTTCATGGCCACCATTCTTGCCGCTTGTTCACTCGCTAGATTGTCAACCACAGCTTGATAGACTTGTGATTCAATATAACGACGTAAAATCACATCTAATAGTGATTTAGCATCTGGCTCATAAATATAATCCCACGATGAAGCTTTAAGTGCTTTATCTTCTGATGGTGGTAATGGTAATAATTGCTGTATTGTTGGTTTTTGCGACATAGTATTAATAAATTTATTAGTAACAATATATAATTTATCAATATTACCTTTGTCATATGCCTCAAGCATTGTTTTTACCGGTCCAATTAAATCGGATAAAGTTGGTTCATCACCTAAATTCGTGACTTGTGTTAAGATGTTTGTTTTTACTGATGAGAAAAATGAAACACCCCGAGAACCAATTAAAGCAACATCTGCTTCAACATTTTTTTCCTGCCATGCTGACATATCAGCAATGACAGTTTTGAAAAGATTGATATTTAAACCACCGCATAAACCACGATCGGTTGAAATGATAAGATAGCCAACTCGCTTTACATCTCTTTCTTCTAAATAAGGATGCTTGGCGCCTATCTGAGCTAACGCTAAATGTCCAATTACTTCACGAATCATTTCAGCATATGGACGACTTGCTGCCATTCTATCTTGTGTTTTACGCATTTTAGAATTGGCAACCATTTCCATCGCTTTAGTGATCTTTTGCGTACTTTGGATACTGGCAATTTTTGTTCTAATCTCTTTTGCATTAGCCATTTTTTACCTCACCCTTACCAAGTTTGAGTTGATTTAAAGCTTTCAAGTAATTCTTTTAACTTACTTTCAATCTCATCATTGTAATTACCCGTTTCGTCGATTTGTTTGACAAAATCAGCATATTGACTATGGGCATAAGCAAGGAGTGCCGTTTCAAATGGTAATACTTTAGCGAGTTCTACATCTTCAAGATAACCACGTTCAGCAGCGTAAAGTACAATTGATTGCTCAGCAACAGTCATAGGAGAGTATTGCTTTTGTTTCAATAATTCAGTTACTTTTTCACCATGACTTAATTGGTTTCTTGTTGCTTCATCTAAGTCAGAAGCAAATTGTGAGAACGCAGCTAATTCACGATATTGTGCAAGTGCCGTACGAATACCACCTGATAATTTTTTCATTATTTTGGTTTGCGCAGCACCACCAACACGAGAAACCGAAATACCCGGGTTAACCGCAGGGCGAATACCTGAGTTAAATAGGCTTGTTTCAAGGAAGATCTGACCATCAGTAATTGAAATTACGTTAGTTGGTACGAATGCCGATACGTCACCAGCTTGTGTTTCGATAATTGGTAATGCTGTTAATGAACCTGTTTTACCTTTTACTTCACCTTTAGTAAATTCTTCAACATAAGCTTCGTTAACACGAGCTGCACGTTCAAGTAAACGAGAATGAAGATAGAATACATCACCAGGATATGCTTCACGTCCAGGTGGGCGACGAAGTAATAACGAAATTTGACGGTAAGCAACCGCTTGTTTAGATAGATCATCATAAACAATTAATGCATCTTGACCACGATCGCGGAAGTATTCACCCATGGCACAACCCGCGTAAGGTGCTAAATATTGTAATGCAGCTGATTCAGATGCTGAAGCTACAACAACGATAGTATTTTTTAATGCACCATGTTCTTCAAGTTTACGTACTACGTTTGCAATAGTTGACTGTTTTTGCCCAATTGCTACATAGATACATTTTACACCCGAATCACGTTGGTTAATGATTGCATCGATTGCTAATGCTGTTTTACCTGTTTGACGGTCACCGATAATAAGTTCACGCTGACCACGACCAATTGGAATCATTGAGTCGACGGCTTTATAACCTGTTTGTAATGCTTGATCGACTGATTGACGCTCGATAACACCTGGTGCGACAACTTCAACCGGCGAAAATCCATCATGTTGAATTGAGCCTTTGCCATCGATAGGTTCACCAAGTGTATTGATAACACGACCTAATAAGCCTTCACCAACGGGTACCTGTAAAATACGGCCAGTACATTGTACTTTCATCCCTTCCGATAAGTCTTCGTATGGTCCCATAACCACCGCACCGACTGAGTCTCGTTCTAGGTTTAATGCCATTGCATATCGATTACCAGGTAATGCAATCATTTCGCCTTGCATTACATCGGTTAATCCGTGAATTCGAAGAATACCATCACTTACTGAGATGATTGTTCCTTCATTGTGAGCATCACTCACAATATTGAACTGAGCTATCCGCTCTTTAATTAGTTCACTTATTTCAGTTGAATTTAGCTGCATTATCAGTCCCCTTAAGACTGTAGAGCGTCATTTAAACGATTTAAACGCCCTCTGATACTACTATCAATAACCATATCGCCCGTACGAATAATAAAACCAGAAATGAGCGATTTATCTATATGACATTTTAGTTTTACTTTTCGTGATAAACGTTTTTCGACAGCGATAGAAATTTTATTAAGTTGTTCGCTAGTTAGCTCATTAGCCGAAATGACATCAACATCTGCTTGAGCATCTTTATCTAAACAATATTGTTCAAACAAAGTTAAAACTTCAGGAAGAAGTGATAATCGTTTGTTTTCAGCCATAACTTTAATAAAATTAGTGCTAAACTCATCTAATACATCTTTACAGATGTTGATGAGTAAATTAGCCACCGAATCAGTTTTCATATCAGATGTTAGGATACTTCTTACTTGTGCATCTTTGCTTACTTGAGAAGTTAATACCAACATTTTATGCCATGATTCGATACTGTTTCTTTCTACCGCAAAATCAAAAGCGGCTTTAGCATAAGGACGAGCAATTGTAATTAAGTCAGCCATTGCTCTATTCTCCTTATAATTCAGCTACGAGTTTATCAATGATGTCGCTATTTGCGGCTTCATTAACAGAACGTTCAATAATTTTTTCTGCACCGGCAATAGCGAGTGTAGCGACTTGTTGTTTAAGCTCTTCTCTAGCGCGTTTGCGTTCAGCTTCTACTTCGGCAAGTCCTTGAGCAACAATACGTTCTTTTTCGCGGATCGCTTCTTGTTGTGCTTCTTCAAGAATGATAGCTTTGCGTTTGTTTGCTTGCTCAATAATTGCATTAGCCTCTACCTTAGCCTGTTGCATTATGTCAGATGTATTTGCTTTGGCTAATTCCAAATCTTTTTTTGCTGTTTCTGCTGAAGCAAGACCGTCTGCTATCTCTTTTTGGCGTTTTTCAATCGCATTAATAACAGGTGGCCAAATAAACTTCATGCAGAACCAAACAAACAATACAAATGTAATTGCTTGGCCGAGGAGAGTTGCGTTCATATTCATGAGACGATTCCTCTTAAAAGTTTATTAACCGGCAACAGCAAAAATAACATAAAGTGCAATACCCACACAGATCATTGGAATTGCATCAACTAAGCCCATAACGATAAAGAATTGGGTACGTAACATAGGCATTAATTCAGGTTGACGAGCGGCACCTTCTAGGAATTTACCACCTAGTAATCCAATACCAACTGCACCACCAATTGCAGCTAATCCCATCATTATGCCCGCGGCTACAAATAACATACTATCCATTATATACTCCAGTTTATTATCAAAAAAATATTGAAATTAGTGATCTTCCGTTGCCGATGCCATTGCTAAATAGACGATCGTCAACACCATAAAAATAAAAGCTTGTAACGTAATAATTAAAATATGGAATATGGCCCAAGGTAATGAGAGTATCCATTGTGACCACCAAGGTAATAGTGCAGCAATTAAGATAAAGATAAGTTCACCAGCATACATATTACCGAAAAGTCGAAGTCCTAAAGAAACTGGTTTAGCTAATAAGCTAACAAGTTCAAGGATTAAATTGATTGGCGCAAATGCCCAATGATTAAAAGGATGAAGTGTATATTCTTTAATAAATCCAGAAATACCTTTGTATTTAATTGAATAGATTATGATAAGAATAAATACGCCTAATGACATTGACATTGTGATACTGACATCTGCAGAAGGGACGACTCTTAAATGCGAAAGACCTAAATATTGTGCAGCGTAAGGTAAAAAGTCTACTGGAATGAGATCCATTAAGTTCATCAAAAATACCCAAGTAAACACAGTTAAGGCTAACGGCGCAATGAGTTTATTTTGACCAGTGAACATGTCTTTAACGGTGTTATTAACAAATTCAAAGAGCATTTCTACTGCACATTGCAATTTACTTGGTACACCACTGGTAGCTTTTTTAGCTACGCGATGAAATATCCATAAAAAGATAACACCAAGTACAATTGAAAAGAACAACGAGTCCAGATTAAAGGTCCAAAAACCAGAACCTACTTGCAAGTTCTCAAGATGATGCTTGATATAAGCTTGTGGTGAAGCTGGAGAGGAAACTGACATAAAACCCTCTTACCTTATTCCTAAAATTTAAAAATACTGCTTACATTCCTTTCAATAAAGATATAAGCAATCGCTGTAATAATTCGAAGCTACTATTTTAAACCTAATTGCCTATAATAAGTCAACCTTTGATTAACTAAATTAAGAATTTAGACACTTTTTACTAAATTTGTGTAAAGAATAGCAACTTTATAATGTCACTTTAGTAGAAATAATCCCCTATTAATCGCCAAATTAATAGGGATAAAATAAGCTAATTTGATGCTTTAACTGCTTCAGCGATTTGTTCTGCCAGTTTTTGTACTTCAGCAGCATCAATACCTTCAACCATGACGCGAATAAGTGGTTCTGTTCCTGATTTACGAATCAAAACACGTCCATGAATACCAAGTTGTTTTTCGGCTTGTTCAATGGCTAATTTGACATCGGGGTTTGTTAATGGATCGTGTTTTTCAGCAAATCGAACATTGATTAATACTTGTGGCATCATGGTCATACCACTACATAAATCAGCTAATGACATGTTATTGCGTACCATTGCGGCTAATACTTGTAAACCCGCAATAATACCATCGCCAGTGGTGGTTTTATCTAATAATAAAACGTGACCAGAGTTTTCAGCGCCTAAGCGCCAATTTTTTTCAAGCATTTTTTCAAGTACATAACGATCACCAACTTTAGCGCGTACAAATTGAATACTCAAATTTTTAAGTGCGATTTCAAGTCCCATATTACTCATTAATGTGCCAACAACGCCACCTTTTAATTGACCTTGTCTTAATGCTTCACGAGCAATAATATAAATAATTAAATCACCATCAATTTTACGCCCTTTATGATCAACCATGATAATGCGATCACCATCGCCATCTAAGGCAAATCCTAAATCGGCTTTTTCATCAATAACGCATTTGGCCAATGCTCTAATATCTGTTGCACCACAATTATCATTGATGTTAACGCCATCGGGGTCACAGCCTATCTTTATCACATCTGCACCAAGTTCACGTAAAACTTTAGGAGCGATGTGATAAGTGGCGCCGTTAGCACAATCGACGACTATTTTTAAACTGGCTAAACTCAAATCATGATCAAAGGTGCTTTTACAGAATTCAATGTAACGACCTGCCGCATCGGTAATTCGGCTTGCACGTCCGAGTTGTATGGATTCAACGCAGTCGATCTCTTTTTCAAGCTGAGCTTCAATTTCTAATTCGATTGCATCATCGAGTTTCTTGCCTTCGGTCGAAAAAAATTTAATACCATTATCATAAAATGGATTATGTGATGCTGAAATAACAACGCCGGCATCAGCTCTAAATGTTCGTGTTAAATACGCAATAGCTGGCGTTGGCATGGGACCAGTAAATGCAGTAGCAACACCCGCCGAAGCAAATCCGGCTTCAAGTGCTGATTCAAGCATATAACCAGAAATACGGGTATCTTTACCAATTAATACTTTTTTTACCCCATCTTTAGCAAGTATACGACCTGCTGCCCACCCTAGCTTAAGCGCAAAATCTGGTGTGATAGGGTACTCTCCAACTTTGCCTCGAATCCCATCAGTGCCAAAATATTTCCGATTAGACATTTTATTCCCTCACACTAAATTTTATTGTGGTCTACTTCTTAAGTATAAAATCGTAATTTAAAAATTATTTTAACTAGACGTATTGTTTATAAGCTTTTTTGTAAAAAAGTTTGAGGTTAACTATACGTTTGAGTATAAAATCATTCCCGATTATCATTAGCAAATTTTAGTAAAACCTGACTTTCTTTAATAAAGCGCTGAGCATAATTACCAAACCACTCGGTGACATTATTAAAATTCTCAATAAATTTTACTTTGTCGCGTTGCTCAATTAATTTCACCATTTCTCCGAAGCATTGATAATAACGTTTGATTAGTTCAATGTTATCATCAGATGCCATAATAATATCGGCATAAAGTACCGGATCTTGTGCAAACAATCGACCTACCATCATTAATTCTAATCGATAAATAGGGGAGGATAACGCAATCAGTTGTTCTAAATCGGCTTGTTCTCGCTGTAAATTTACGCCATATGAAAAAGAGGTAAAATGGCGTAAAGCTTGAATAAATGACATGCATTTATCATGCTCTTTGGCATCAATTGCACATAAATTGGCTCCCCAAATGCGCATTTGTTCAATTAACCATTGATATTTATCTGGCTCACGCCCTTCACAATAGACAATAATCTGTTTTGCTAAATTTGGTACATCAGGACCAAACATTGGGTGCAATCCAACGACAGGGCCAGGATGCTTTTTGAGCATAGCTTCAAGAGGTTTGACTTTTATTGAGGTAAAATCGGTTAAGATACAATCCTTAGGCAATGGCGGTAATTGATCGATGATTTCGCAAGTTTTGTTAATTGGTACTGTCACAATCACGGCCGCTGCATCAGCAACTATTTCGGCTGCTTGATGCATAGTTTTAGAACCTAAAGTTTTAACATGGTAACCAGATAGGGTGAACAGACGAGCAAACAATTTACCCATTTGTCCATTACCTCCAACGATAACGATAGAGCCTGAACCGGTATAGACCTTTTTAAAACCTTTGTCATTTTCACTTATGTATGATTCACGCATTAAACGGCGTAATATATCTTCAATTAAAGCAGATGATACACCAATATTTTCAGCCTCTTTTCGTCTTTGGGCTAACATTTCTGCTTCACGCTTAGGATCGTAAATAGGAATACCGTGTTTGCTTTTTACATCGCCAACTTCGGCGACTAAAGCTAATCGTTTATTAATTAAAGATAAAATTGATTTATCGACTTCATCAATTTTATCGCGCAAGGCAAGTAATTCCGTAGACATATTCGGTTATTCCTTTTCTCACAAATGATAACTGTTTCTGTAATAGCTTAACAGTATAACGTATTTTTGGTAGGATGGGACTATTGCAACCTTAATTCCAATACAATAAATTCATCATGAAAGTTATTTCTTTTAATATTAATAGTCTTCGGGCTCGAATCCATCAATTAGCCGCCATTATCGATAAGCACCAACCAGATGTGATAGGTCTGCAAGAAACCAAAGTTCATAATGATCAGTTTCCAGTCGAGGAGCTTGAGCAGTTTGGTTATTACTTAAATTATCATGGGCAAAAAGGGCATTATGGTGTGGCTCTGTTAACTAAGCAAAAGCCACTTTCAGTACAATGTGGTTTTCCAACTGATAGCGATGATGCCCAATGCCGATTAATTATCGCTCAGTTGCCAACCAAGCAAGGTGAGTTAACCATAATTAATGGTTATTTTCCGCAGGGTGAAAGTTTGCATCATGAAATCAAATACCCTGCAAAACGTAAATTTTATCAAGATTTGATTGATTATTTAAAGCAACAACAATTAAGTGATCAGCTTTGCTTGATTATGGGCGATATGAATATTAGTCCAACCGATTTAGATATCGGCATTTCGGACGACAGCCGTAAACGTTGGTTGCGTACTGGTAAATGTTCATTTTTACCTGAAGAGCGAGAGTGGATGAACAATTTAATGTCACTTGGGTTTGTTGATACTTATCGTAATGAGCATCCAACAAAACAGGAATATTCCTGGTTTGATTATCGTTCTAAAGGCTTTGATACCCATACTGGATTAAGAATTGATTTGATTTTAGCAAGTGAAAAGTTGATGGCGCATTGCCAACAAACTGGCATTGATTATGATATCCGCGCTATGGAAAAACCGTCTGATCATGCGCCAATTTGGGCTCAATTTGATTTAGCTTAAATAGGTAACAGTATAATAATAGAGGAATAGTATGCAGCACAATAGTTCGATTCTATCGGTTAAAGATCTTAACCAAATGGTGAAAGATATTCTTGCTGATGCTATTGGTCAAATTTGGCTGATGGGCGAAATTTCTAATTTTTCTCGCCCCGCTTCTGGGCATTGGTATTTCACCTTAAAAGATGATACCGCTCAAGTTCGTTGTGCCATGTTTCGCAATAGTAATTTTCGCGCTGGTTTTACACCACAAAATGGCCAGCAAGTATTGGTTAGAGCAACGGTTACGCTTTATGAAGCACGGGGTGAATATCAACTTGTTATTGATAAAATCCAACCTGCTGGTGCAGGATTGTTGCAACAAAAGTTTGAACAATTAAAGCAAAAATTATTTGAAGAGGGATTATTTGAATCTACTTATAAACAATCATTGCCTGAAAATATTCGTACTGTTGGCATTATTACTTCTTCAACTGGGGCGGCATTACATGATATTTGTCAGATCTTAAAACGTCGTGATCCAAGTTTGCATTTAATTATCTATCCAACGCAAGTACAAGGCACAGAAGCTGCTGCACAAATCGCTAAAATGATTCAAATAGCTAATACTCGTCAAGAATGTGATGTGTTAATTGTTGGTCGAGGAGGTGGTTCACTCGAAGATTTATGGTCATTTAATGAAGAAGTAGTCGCAAGAGCGATTTTTGCTAGCCAATTGCCAATTGTCAGTGCAGTGGGGCATGAAATTGATTTTACCATAGCCGATTTTGTCGCTGATGTCAGAGCAGCTACTCCATCCGCGGCTGCGGAATTAGTTAGTCGCGATTGCTTAGATCAGATTAGACGGATTCAAGTTCAAGAACAGCATTTATCTATGGCAATGGATTATTATTTGACTCGACGTCGTGAAATGCTCAATAAGTGGCGTCACCAATTGCAAACCCAACATCCACAAGCCAAACTAGCAAAAAACTTAAATCGATTACTATCTTACCAGCATGCTTTATATGAAAATATGCAGCAATATTTACTCAAACAGTCAAATCGCCATAACTTTTTAGATAAACAACTGTTACGGCTATCTCCACAAAATAATATTACCTACTTAAGTCAGATGATTCGCCAGAAACGTCAGCAACTTATTAATTTAATTCAGCAAAAAATAACTCAGTCACGACATCAATTTGTTTTACAAACCTCGCAACTTAATAGTGTTAGTCCACTTGCGACATTAGAAAGAGGATATTCTGTAACGACCAATCAACAAAATACGGTAGTGCGTCGTGTTGAACAAGTAAACGTAGGTGAGTTTATCACAACCAGATTAGCTAACGGTCAGTTAACTAGTCAAATTATTGATATACAAAATAAAGATAATTATTAGTGTCAATTTTTAAATGACGATTGATTTAATGGTTATTTATTGAGAATAATCGATACAGATAGTAATTATAATTTTTGGCGGTCTAATTTTTAGACATATATAAAATAATGAGTTAAGGTAAATTGAATATTTTAGTGTTTGATAAAATTGTACCTTGAGCAGTATTAACTATATAATATTGTTGATATTAACTTTAATAATAAGAAGAGAACAAACCAATTATGCATCACCCCATAGGAATTGATTTAGGTACTACTAATAGTTTAATTTGTGTTTGGCAAGATGGTAAGCCAATACTTATCCCCAACTCAATCGGCGAAGTTGTCACTCCATCAGTAGTAAGTGTTGATGATGATGATTCTATTTTAGTTGGGCGTGCTGCATTGTCTCGCTTAACAACGCATCCAAGTCGAAGTGCAGCTGCATTCAAACGCTTTCTTGGCTCTAATAAAGTATTTGAATTAGGTGACAAGAAATTTACGCCAACCGAACTTTCTGCCATGGTGTTAAAATCTCTTAAGGCCGATGCCGAAGCGTTTTTAAAACAAGAAATACACGATGTAGTGATTTCTGTTCCTGCTTATTTTAATGATGAACAACGCAAACAGACACGTTTTGCTGCGGAATTAGCTGGTTTAAATGCTGTACGTTTAATTAATGAACCAACTGCAGCCGCTATGGCATATGGATTACATGAAGAGCAATCAGGTAATACTTTAGTTTTTGACTTAGGTGGCGGTACCTTTGATGTGACTGTACTGGAATATGCTTTGCCAATTATTGAAGTACATGCATCTGCCGGAGATAACTATTTAGGTGGTGAAGATTTTACCGATGAACTGGTTAAAGCCTGCTTAAGTGATTGGAATCTTAAACAACAGGATATACCCGTTGACGACTATGCACGTTTATTAGATTTAGCGGAGCAATTAAAGTGTAAGTTAAGCGGTGATGAATTACACAAATTAACTTGGTTTTGGCAAGATAAGCAGTGGGAGTTTTCCTTAAATGAAAATCGAGCCAAAACGCTATGGTTACCACTTCTTAATCGTTTACGTTCGCCTATTGAACAAGCCTTAAATGATGCGCGCTTAAAGCCTAACCAGCTTGAACATATTGTGTTAGTCGGTGGCTCATCACAACTCGGTGTGGTGCGTGAGCTGGTAACGAAATTATTTGGCAAATTGCCTTATCGTCATATTAATCCTACCACGATTGTGGCACAAGGCGCTGCTGTTCAAGCTGCTTGTCGGTTACGTAATGCTGATATAGAAGAGGTTATTTTAACTGATGTATGTCCTTATACGTTAGGTATTGAAAGTAGTTCAGGTAATGTCGGTGGATTATTTGCACCGATTATTGAGCGAAATACCATTGTGCCGACCTCGAAAGTAAAAACTTTTTATACGGTGCATCCGCAACAGAAGATTATTGGCATTTCGGTTTATCAAGGCGAAAGTCCACGCGTAGAAAATAATGTGCTGATAGATCAGTTTGAAGTGCCTGTAACTCCGATGGAGAAAACACAAGGTATTGATGTTCGTTTTAGTTATGATTTGAATGGTTTGTTAGAAGTTGATGTAGTTGTTCTTGAAACCGGTATTAAACATGGAAAAGTCATTGATCATAGTCCAATAGGTTTAACTGATAAACAAAAACAAGAGAGCCATGAACGATTAAAATCACTCAAAGTTCATCCTCGTGATGAGATGCCAAATCGGACTTTATTAGCGAGATTAGAGCGAGCATGGGCACAATCATTAGGTGATGAAAGAGCATTAATTGGGTCGTACATTGAAGCTTTTATTGAGGTATTAGATCAGCAAAATTCAGAAGAAATTGATGAAATGCGCTGTGAAATTGAAGCAAATCTACAAGAACTCAATCGTTAACCATTATAGATTTTTATTCGATCACATTTCCCCCTTTTTATACGAATCAAAAGGGGGATTTTTGTGTAGTTTACTTTTCCTTAGTCTTTTTTTCTATTGGTGGTCCATAGCGATTGATTTTTTTTAATTCTGGAAGCCAACATGGTGATAACAATAGTGGTAGCAAAAATATTGTTGCAATAAAATATAAAGGTTGTCCTTTATCTGTGTCGTTGATACGTCGTTTGATAGCAAAAAGAGTATTAATTGCTACTAATGTCAAAATGACATAATTTGTTATATTATCAAAATTATTTTTATCTAAAAACATAAGCATCGTAATTGATAAAATTAACTGTACTATAAAGCCCTGTATATTGGTACGTCCATTCCAACGCCAAAATTGCCACCATTTATTTTGAGGTAGAGATTGTGACTCAAGCCATTTTTGATTTTCAGTATTTTTTGCCAAAAGTAATGCTGCACAGAGTCGTAATACTAAATCGTTATCGCTATCATTTTTAAATTTATCTAACATTTTTAGTTCATCATCATCGCATACGCTGTATTGATTAGATAAGCGTTCAGCAAGTGAGGTGATTTCGTCTACCTGTTTGGTATAGTGGTATCTATTTTTGTTAACCGATAAAGGAAAACTCCAATTATCTTTTAAACTATTTGCTATTTTTTTCAGATCTTTATTATCACCAACCAGTTTTTGTAACGTTTGATCTAATTTGGCTTTTTGTTCGGGTTTGTTTAATACAATCAGGTATAGCAATATCACATAAACTGGATTTTTTTTAGCTAATTTTGGTGCCCATAATTGTTCTATTTTTTGTTCGAAATTATTAAAATCGATGTAGTCAGGATCATCAATAAACCATTCCATGGAATCTGGATAATTGTTTAAAATACAATTAATGAGCTTGCTGTCATTATCAATTAGGTTGTAAAGTTCAGTTTCATTTTGCCAATTGCCATGTTTAAATATTTCTATTAATGGTTTAAGTTTGTCATCATCCTTAATAGTAAAATTATTATTTTCTTGCTGTAGATATATAGCGACATTAATCGGTTGGTTAACGGTAGCTAAAACTAATAAACAATGATGAAACCATTGCCAATACGCATTTTTATTATTCATTTTTGTTGATGCATTTGGTGGTTCGGGTAACAAGTAATATTTCATGAATTGTAAATACATAGCCCAATCAAACATTTCCATATTTGAATAATGAAAACTATGATATAAATGTAATTTAGCAACCTCAGGGAGCTCTTGAAATCTATCTAACCATAAACGACCATATAAAACCAGCTCACCCTCTTCATCTGGATCGAATTTTTTTGGTAACAGGGCATTTTTATCATCATCAAATAGCCAGGCTTTAAACTCTTGTATTGGTGAGAGTTGTTTAAGCCATGTAAGATGTTGTCGTGCTTGGCGTTTTAAATGATGCAAAATAAATTGTTCAAATGGATCATTACTTTGCTCATCTAAAATTTCTTGTAACAGAATTTCGTTACCATGGCGCAACATCACAGCATGCCGATATAATCGATATAATCGATGTGAACCGTCATCGCGTAATAATATCGATAGAACTTGTCGGTAACTCCAATTTACGCTTAGAGCCCAATTGACAAAATCAACAATTTCTTTTGGATAGCTTTCGATATCATCTATTCCTGCTAATCGTGCTGTTGTGGTTGTGGTTAATTGCGGAATAGTGTGCAGATAAATTTCTGTTTTATCGGTGTCAATACAGTGGCTGTTATTTAACGCCATAATTAATAAAGGGAAGTAATCTTTTTCAAAATAGACGCACCAACCTGCTATCCAACTTTCTGCTTTTTCTTGATAATGCCCAGAATAATATAGATCTAACCAAAATTGTAATGCATTATGTTTGTCTTCAAGCAAGGTATATTGAATGGCGGCAATATATTTCCAATCGATAATAGTTTGTTCATCTTGATCATTTTCAGCAATGCATTTTAAAGCATAATCCAAGATAAATTGATTTTTCATATTTGCTTCACTATGCCAAAAAGCAAATTCAAGCATAAGTTTTTTATCATCAGGAAGATAAAAGACAGTATCTTGTGATAGGAATATATAAACATCGTCAGGTCTACGTTCCCAATATACCCATTTAATAGAATAAATATAATCAATGGTAGCATTTTGTAATGCTTTGTTGGTTGTAGGCAAACACGTGTAATCAAATAAATCACCATGATCGATGTGATTTAAATAACTATCATATATTTGAAAGTCATCGGTGAACTGTGTCATTAATTGCTGACGCCAACGTAAATTATCAGCTAGAATTTTGACACATGATTCTGAGATATTTGTTGTTTCATAGCTTAAAGTTAGTAATCGCCACTTGACTGAATCAATAACCGACATTGGGTAATCATAAAATGAACCAATAAATTTCTGCCATTCATCTACTTTATAACAGCGTTGGGGATCTTCTAATAGAGCTTGGTAAGCGTTGTAAATTTCATTTGCTTGAATTTGTTCTTCTGTTAGTTGTGATACTGATTCTTTTTCCGATTGTTGAGTTGTTGTATCAACAGCTGTTTCAGGCGACTTTGCATAACTTATTGCTGATTCGTAAGCTTCGCGCAATGCTTTAAACCCATCAGGATCCGTTTCTGGATGATATGAGGGTAGTTTTTCACGATATGCTTGGCGAATAAGCGCGGTATCTGTAGTTTGTTCAATGCCTAATAATTCCCAAAAATTTGTACTCATGACCAATCATACTCCCTTAATGATTCAGGTTTTTCGAGTTCTTCAATATCAATGTACCAAGGTAGGCGATTGCAAGGTGAATCTTCGTCATTAATTAATATTTTCATGGTGCGCGTTTGCGATGCCCTAGTTAATTCACAACGTAAAGCTTCAAGATCTTCCTTATTGTTAATTGATTCCCAAAATTGAAATCCAACTGACCAAGCAGCAAAGTAGTTATGCCAAGATTTATAAAAATATTGAGAACGTGAAGCAATTCTTGTAAAAATCCATAGTGCTTCCTCTTCGGTAATAAATTTGTTGGTTGTGCCATTTCGTAGTATATATCCCATCCGTGCATAATCCCAACTACGAATGCCACCAATACCGCATACACAAAAAGTTTGTTCAACAAATTTCATTAGGACTTTTTGATAATCGTTTTGATCTTGGCAGTAATTACGCCAATCAGCTTCGGAAGATCGACAGTATCTTGAATAATAGCGAGATAATAATGTTGCATGTCCATCATCAACCATATCAAAGACACAATTAAGTAGAGTTTCGCGAGAATTAATCCCCCAACTTTCGTTCAAATCGACAAAATCCCGTTCGGGAATAAAGTATGCTGAAGTATAACTTGCACCATTATCTTTGTTTAAAGCAACCATTGGCGCGGACAATCCATATAGCCAATCAATACTATCTTGATTCATATTTTAATTCCGATAATTCCATATATTCCACCATATTGATGAATTAGATTGTATCAAAAAAAGTAACCGTTATTAGTGATAAAATAACACAATTTTTAAATAATTTATGTTCGATTATTGTTATTGGTTTTTATCATCGTGTAAAACACAAAATTGTTTTGCAAATCATTATCAAAAAGGCATAATAACAGCGATTTTTAGTATTTGATTACAATGTTATAAATTGTAAGGAGTAATAATGAAGAGAGCTGCCTTAATAGCTATGTTAATAACAGGCGCATTAATGTTACAAGGCTGTATTACTGCCGCAGTAATTGGCGCAGGTGCTACAGCTACTGCAAAAGTTGCTACCGACCCTCGTACTGCGGGCACACAAGTTGACGATACTACCTTAAATTCACGTATGGGGATGAAAATTAAAAATAATGGTCCTCAATTTATTGGAGCACGTATCGTTTCCAGTACGTATAGCGGTGATATTATCTTAACGGGTCAAGCCAGTCGTGAGCAAATTGAAAAGGCCGAAAGCCTAGCTTATGAAGTTGAAGGTGTAAAAAAAGTCTACAATCAAATTCGAGTTGGTCAACCCGTTAGTGCAGGCACAATCACCAATGATACATGGATCACAACGAAAGTTAAATCTCAGCTAATATTGAATGCGAAAACCAAAGCACGCAACATTAAAGTCGTAACTGAAAATAGGGAAGTATTTTTGATTGGTATTGTGACACCAGAAGATGGTAAAGCTGCTGCACAGCTTGCTAGTAAAGTCGATGGCGTTAAAAAAGTGATCACACTTTTTACCTATATTGAAAATTAATCAACAACGTTATCAGTTAGCAACAATCTTAGTAAAATAGGGGGAAGATAACCCCCTCTTTTTTTATACAACGGATTGAATACGCTCAATTAGTTTAGTCAAGCCTTGTAAACGCGATTGACTTAGCTCATCCGTAATTTTTAACTGGTTTAATAAAGATTGAAAATCGATAGCGGCAATTTCTTTTGCTGTTTTGTGGTTAGCAATAATAATTAAAATTGCCAGTAAGCCTTTAACGATGCGTCCTTCACTGTCACCTTGAAATATAAAGGTATTATCGTTTTGCTTTTGATAAGTTAGCCAAACGCGATTTTCACAACCATTGACTTGGTTTTCATCCGTTTTTAAATCTTCAGGCATTGGTGGCAATTGTTTTGCTAATACAATTAACTGTCGATAGCGATCTTGCCAATTATGTTGCTGTAAAAATAATTTGGTTAAGTCTTGCTGTGATAGCATAATATTGACCTATAAATAATTAACTATTTGTAAAAAAGTTTCAGGTTAACTATACGTTTCAGTATAAAATTAGGCTAAAATTTCAATTGCATTTTGTAATGCCAAAATAAAAGCATTTACATCTTGCTCATTATTATATGGCATTAATGATAGACGAATAACCCCATGACAACCCAATTTATTCATTAAAGGTTGAGCACACAGCTCGCCAGTACGAATCGCAATATTTTGCTCGCTAAGTAAAATCGCTACATCATTATGATGAATATCATTAATATTAAATGTGATAATTGGGCTGTTTTCAACACTGTAGAATTGTAGATTAGCCAGTTTGCTTAGCTGTGATTTAGTATAATGGGCCAATTGTTCAGTGTAATTTTCTGCTTTCTTAAGATCCCAATTGTTTAACCAATCAAGTGTTGCATTAAAGCCAACAATGCCAGCTATATTGGGTGTGCCTGCTTCAAATTTATAAGGTGTATCTTCTTGAATAAAATCATCAAATGAGGTGCTTTTTAGCATTTTTCCACCGCCATGCCAAACTGACATTTGCTCAAGTAATGTTTGTTTACCATATAAAACACCCAGTCCCGTAGGACCATACAATTTATGAGCTGAAAAAACATAAAAGTCGATATCAAGCGTTGTCACATCAATATCATGATGGACAATTCCTTGGGCACCATCTACTACTAAAATAGCATTATATTGATGAACTATGTGGCTAATTGTAGCTAAATTTGGGCAAAATCCAGTGACATTTGACATATGGGTTATTGCTACGATTTTAGTTCTTGATGATATTAGCGATGATAACTCATCTATATTGGCAGACCATTTAATGACTTTTGCCCCAGTTTGTTTAGCCACAATTAACCAAGGTATTAAATTACTGTGATGCTCTAATTCGCTGACAATAATCTCATCATTAGGTTGTAATATACCGCGAGCATAACTTTGAGCAATTAAATTAATTGATTCGGTAGCACCACGTGTCCAGATAATTTCAGTGTTATTGCTTGCATGAAGCAAATTAGCAACATGTTGTCGTGCTTTATCGATAGCCACTGTTACTTGCAACGCACCATGGTGCAAACTGCGTTTGGCGGTCGCGGTGTTGTGTGCATAATAGGCCACTGTGGCATCCACCATTACCTGAGGTTTAAGAGCAGTTGCCGCGGAATCAAGATATACACTATTACTGTTTAGTGCTGGAAAATCAGCCCTAAACTGCTTTGGTGTAAAATCTTTATTGGCTAAGTTCGAGTCCAGCAATACCATTCCAGTAACCATTACAGTCGCGTTTATGTTCAATATGCAGTGGATTAGAGCCATCTTCATTGGCTTTAAATTGTTTTACAATATCGAGTGTTTCGAGTCCTAACGGCGATATTCGTACAATATCAACTAATCCTTTCATCTCTTTTAAATTATTACCTAAATTATAACAATAGCCGCTTTGTGTTTGGATACCGTTTAGTACAAAAACTTTTTGCTGTTCTTGAGAAAATACTTCACGGCCAACAGGATATTTGATGCAGCAAGTTTCACATTTATCTTTTGGTCTATCTTCTGAACGAGCGGTAAAACAACGTGCGGAATAAGCTAAAGGTAAATAACCATAACTAAAGACTTCCACTTCAAAGTTTTTTTCAATATTTAAACTCTCAAATTGTTTAAGAACATTATTTAGCCAATCACGTGAAAGTTCAACCGGCATACACCAACGTACCATACCTTGCTTTTGTAATAATTTTAAAGTCAAGGCGTTATAGCAGTTAATAGCAGGACCAGCAACGAATGGTAATTTATTTTCTTGAGCAATATTGATGGCCGCTAAATCATTGGCTTCCACCAAAAAGTCACCATTATTGACTAGTTGTCGTAAATCGTTTAATTCTGACGGAGCTTCAAGCAAAGCCAATGTTGAAAGCACCACTTGTTTGCCAGATTTAGCGATTTCCTTAGCTAATTCTAGCCAATTGGGAACTTTCATTTCTCGGCGTTTGGTACAAACCGTTTCACCCATATAAATAATGTCAGCTTCACTCTCTTTTGCTGCGTGATAAAAGGCTTCGGTTTCAGTTTTAGGCCAATAATAAAGCACTGGTCCTAATGAATATTTCATAGTTTTGCTCACTATAATTTATTTATCTTAAATTTGATTTCATTTAATAAAAATGGCATAACCTAAGTTGTACAGTACATACAAAATCAAGATGTGATATCTTTTATAATCAATATTTCTTGATAATTAATATAACAGTAGACTTAGTATTATGTTATTGCCATTTGCGGTGGTAAGCACCTAACGTGGTTTGTGTTCCTTCTGAAACAGAACCCAGCGTATCCATCCAGCTTTTTTCCGCCTGGAATGATTGTGGATTTGCTTTATAGCGATCGATTGCTTGACGCCATACTTTAGTTACTTGTTCAACATAGGCAGGGCTACGCTGACGGCCTTCAATTTTGACTGATGCAATATTGGCTGCAAACAGTTCAGGCAGTAGTTCAATTGTGTTTAAACTGGTTGGTTCTTCAATAGGGTGATAAAGCTCATCGCCTACATAATAACGACCTTTACACAAGGTTGGATAACCAGCATTTTCACCTTTTTTATGGCAATCAATTAACACGTTATTTAAGCGAGACTCAAGACCTTTTTCAGTTTCTTCCCAGCGAACAAATTTTGCTGGTGAACAAGCACCAACGGTATTAGGAGATTCGCCGGTAAGATAGGAAGATAAATAACAACGTCCTTCCGCCATGATACATAAACTACCAAAAGCAAATACTTCAAGTGGAACTGGTGAAACTTGCGAAAGTTGCTTTACTTGATGCATAGAGAGTACACGTGGTAACACGATACGATGTACATGAAAATTGTTATAGTAGAACTTAATTGATTCTTCATTGGTTGATGATGCTTGCACTGAGACATGACGCTCTAGGTTTGGATATTTTTCAGCAGCATAATCTAGCATTGCTAAGTCCGCAATAATAAGTGCATCAGCACCAATATTGGCGGCTGTATCAACTGCATATTGCCAACGCTGGAAGTTTTCAGGATGCGCAAAAGTATTAATTGCAATATGTAGTTTTTTACCGCGTTTATGCACATAGTCAGATGCTTCAATTAAGCGCTTCTCGTTAAAATTCAAACCAGCAAAATGACGGGCATTAGTATCATCTTTCAAACCAATATAAACAGCATCAGCGCCATTATCGATGGCTACTTTAAGTGATGGTAAAGATCCGGCTGGACAAAGAAGTTCCATAATTATTCCTAACTTAAGTTCGCTATTTTATACGCTAGGTATTATGCAATAATTCTTAATTTATTGCGAATGGAAAGCCAATCATGCGATGAAAAAAGTTACGATAGATTGATTTAGTCATTTTTTTACCCTAATTGATCAGTAATTAACTGAACCGTTACCAATAAAATTTTCACTTAGATGCAACATATAGATGGAATAAATTTAGTAATAAGGTAAGCAATAAGGCTAGCGTTACGAGAATATGGCTATTTTAGCCATTAATCCTAACATAGTCTGGCAATGAAGTGGTAAAACCTTTATACTATGCCGTAAATTTTAGTATAACTGTGTAAGTTTTACTAAAACTATCCGTTCTTTAACATCATCAATTGGAAGAAATTTATGCATCCGATGCTTAATATTGCTATTCGCGCTGCTCGTAAAGCAGGTAATGTGGCCATAAAGGCTTATGAAAACCCTAGTTCAATCGAAATTGACACTAAAGGCGCCAACGATTTTGCTACTAATGCTGATCGCGCTGCTGAAGCTTTGATTATTGAGACAATCAAAAAAGCGTATCCTGATCATACGATTATTGCCGAAGAAAGTGGTTTGGCTAAAGGTAATGATGCTGAAACACAGTGGATAATCGATCCAATTGATGGTACGACCAATTTTATTAAAAATATTCCGCATTTTGCTGTTTCTATTGCTGCTCGTGTTAAGGGCAAAACTGAAGTTGCTGTGGTTTATAATCCAATGAGTAATGAATTATTTACTGCTGCGCGTGGTAAAGGTGCTCAGCTTAATGGTTATCGTATTCGTGTTAGTAACGCTAAAGATTTAGATGGTAGCGTACTCGCGACGGCATTTCCATTCAAGGCTAAACAACATAGTGATAGCTATTTTGCGGTTTTACAAAAGTTATTTACTCGATGTGGCGATTTTCGTCGTAGCGGCTCGGCAGCTTTAGATTTGGCTTATGTTGCAGCTGGTCGATTAGATGGCTTTTTTGAGATTGGTTTAAAACCATGGGATATCGCTGGTGGTGAATTGATTTTGCGTGAAGCTGGCGGTGTGATGACCGATTTTGCTGGTAATAATAATTATATGGTTTCTGGTAATGTGGTAGCTGGAAATCCTAGAATTGTTAAAGATCTATTAGTTTCAACTCAAAACGATTGGCCAGAAAAATTACGTAACTAATTTTTAGATTAAAATAGCAGGGTTACTCACACCCTGTTATTTTTCATATAGTTTTTGAGTATGTATCTAACTTATTGAGTTAAATTTTCATAATTAATCTGTTAGCTCAACCATTGAACAATTAACCTCTAATCCTTGGCTATCCAAGCAGTGGTTACCCCATTTATACATTGCTTTTAATACGGGTTTAATACTTTTACCAAAATCGGTTAATGAGTACTCGACTTTTGGTGGGACAACTGGAAATACTCTGCGATGAATTAAGCCACTTGTTTCAAGTTCGCGTAGTTGCTGGGTGAGCATTTTAGGTGTGGCACTTGGAATCTCTTTACGTAATTGAGAATATCTCAGTGTTTTTGTTGTCATCAATTTCCATAAAATTAAAGATTTATATTTTCCTCCAATGATATTTATTGTTGTCTCAACAGGGCAGCGGATAGTAGGTTTATAATCTTCATTAGAATCTGATTTATTCTTCATTTTAATGCCTCAATAGTACCTTTTTGGGAAGTATATATCAAAAAAGTGCATTCTTGCTAAAAGAATGATAAACATTAGAATAGTCATTAAATAGGTTAGTAGTCGCGTTTGTGTTGCTATTCTTACAGAAGCATAACCTTTGAAGTTATGGTTATTATTAATGAGGTATAAAAAGAGTTTTTTGTAAATGCCTATAAGCTATTTGATATCAATTAATATAACAAGCCTTTTTAATAAAGACAAAAAGTAACCTGTCTCTATTTGTTAAAACAACAGTATACTTTGTTGGAAAATAGTTTCTTAATATTCAGCCAATACTAAATCCAAACAACATCGGCAATTAAGGGATGCATCAAATGAAAACAGTTGAATACAATTTTTTTGTTGAGGATATGAGCTGCGCATCATGCGTTAGTCGAGTTGAGAAAGCACTAAAGAAGATTGATGGTGTGATTGACGTCAGTGTTAATCTTGCTACAGAAAAAGCAACCGTTAACGCTAATGCCAATGTTAAATTAGAAACATTAATGTCGGCAGTAGACAAAGCAGGTTATCATGCAGTTAAAATTAACGATCAACAAACTCATATTAAGGATGCTGAGAAACAAGCATCGCTTTGGCCGATTATTATCTCTGTTTTATTAGCGATACCTTTTGTTCTGCCTATGTTACTTGAACCCTTCGGGATACATTTGATGATGCCCGCTTGGTTACAATTAATAATTGCGTCGATTGTACAATTTGGGTTAGGTGCTAAATTTTATCGCAGCGGTTTCAATGCCGCTAAAGCGTTGTCCGGTAATATGGATTTACTGGTCGCTATTGGTACTAGTGCTGCTTATGGCTTATCACTGTATCAGTGGATGATCGGTAATAATGATCACCTTTATTTTGAGTCATCAGTTGTTATTATTACCTTAATCTTGATTGGTAAATGGTTAGAGTCAAGAGCGAAACATCAAACAACCCAAGCTATCGAAGCACTGTCTGCCTTACGACCTGATATTGCTTTAGTTAGGCGGGGCGATCAAGAGATAAGTTTGCCCATTAACCAAGTTGTTGTTGGTGATGTAGTGATAGTGAAGCCTGGTGAACGTATTCCTGTTGACGGTATCGTGATTGAAGGTGCATCAAGTAGTGATGAGTCGATGTTAACTGGTGAAAGTTTTCCAGTCAACAAAGCAGTCAATGATATTGTCACAGGTGGTACTATCAATGGTGAAGGATTGTTAATGGTAAAAACAACGGCAATTCAAGCTGATTCTACCTTATCAAAGATTATTAACATGGTAGAGTCTGCTCAAGCTAAAAAAGCACCCATTCAGCGAATTGTAGATCGAATTAGCGCGATTTTTGTACCTGTGATTTTATTGATTGCGCTTATTACATTACTTGCATGGGGCGTGATTTCTCAGGATTGGCAACAAGCTTTACTTCATGCTGTCGCGGTGTTAGTGATTGCTTGCCCATGTGCTTTAGGACTAGCAACACCAACGGCAATTATGGTGGGTACTGGCGTTGCGGCTCGTCATGGTATTTTGATTAAAGATGCCGAAGCCCTTGAAACATTACACAACGTTAATACCGTAGCGTTCGATAAAACAGGAACTTTAACCATTGGTAAACCTGAATTGGTTGAAATGGATGTGATAGGGACACAAACCCCTGAGCAAATATTAGCGATCGCTGCATCGTTACAAGCAGGTAGTGAGCACCCACTAGCAAAAGCAATTCTAAAAAAAGCAAAACAGCATAGTTATGCTCAAAATATTACTTCTGTAACAGGTTCGGGTGTCATGGCAACGATTGATAACACTGAATACTATTTAGGTAGTTTGCGTTGGATGAAATCATTAAACGCCCATTTTGTGGATATGGACGATAAAATCAATGAGCTAACTAATAAAGGTTATACAATTTCATTTTTAGCAAAACAACAGTTAGAAGCAAACGTTGTGATATTAGCTCTATTTGGCTTTTCAGATGTCATAAAAGAAGAAGCAAAAACTGCGATTACAGCACTGCATCAGCTAAATGTTAAAACGGTAATGTTAACCGGAGATAATCAACAAGCTGCTAATTATGTAGGACAGCAATTAAATTTAGATAAGGTTATTGCTGAGGTTTTACCGCAAGATAAAGCGAATTATATTTATCAATTACAAAAAGAAAGTCAAAACACTAACAATAGTGATAGCAATCATAAGGTTGCGATGGTGGGTGACGGTATTAATGATGCGCCAGCTTTAGCTGCGGCTGATATTGGTATTGCAATGGGTACGGGAACCGATGTGGCAATGCATGCGGCCAGTATTACTTTAATGCGTGGCAATCTGTTTTTAATTGCTGATGCTATTGATATCTCTCGAAGAACCTATAATAAAATTAAACAAAATTTATTTTGGGCATTTTTCTATAACTTAATTGGCATTCCACTGGCTGCCTTAGGTTTCTTAAATCCAATGATAGCCGGCGCTGCTATGGCACTTAGCAGTGTAAGTGTGGTGACTAATGCTTTATTGTTAAAACGATGGAAAGCTCGTTCTGAGTCAAAATAATTTGATATTTTATAATTTAAATTAAGGAGATGTATTGTCTCCTTATTTTTTAAATTATAGAGTATTACTCAGATTAAACCCAACTTGTGAACCCTTACCTTGTTCGGTCACAAATACCCCAACGGCAGTAATTAATTGTTCATTATAATAAATTAAAGGAATACGGGTACGCATCCAAGGTGGAATATGATGCTCTTGCCACAATTTTTTTATCGATCGAGATCCTTTGCGCTGAACAATTTGAAATTGACCTTGTGCATGAAAACGAACTGAAACAGTTTCCTCTTTTTGCGGTAAACGGCAAATTAAATCGGTTTGATAATTGGGCTGTAATACGCCTAAATTATCCGGCAAGGTTAGCGATGTACTTAGATCCCAAGGCAAGATTTGCTGTTCGATATCTTGATATAAAGGCAACAAATAGAGCCGGTTTTGATATCGGCGAATTTGCCAATTATGCAAAATAAATTGTGGATTAGCGTCTTCTTTTGCTAAAGCCACTGTTTGCCAAATTAGTGATAACTGTTTTTGGCTTGGCATATTAATCTGTTTAGATCGAAACCACATGCGCAATATAGCATTACGTTTGTAGTCCGAATAGTTATATAACGGTGTTAAACATAACTGCCCTTCAGGTGTTGTAATGAGTTTAAAATCAGCTAACAGTAGCTCGTTAAGTAGTATTTCTTGCTGTTGACATAATTCGGCACTGCGAGCAACCATTTGTGAAAAATGAGGCCAACGTTGGTTAAGTGTTGGTAGAACATTTAAACGTAAAAAGTTGCGATCGTAATGGTCATCTTGATTACTTTCATCTTCTATCCAACTTAATTGGTGCTGATTGGCGTACTGTTCAATCTCTTGACGAGATATCGTTAGTAATGGTCTAAGATGCTGACCATTTTCAAGTGGCATAGCGGATAAGCCCGCTGGACCACTTCCACGCTTTAACGCTAAAAAGAACGTTTCACATTGATCATCAAGGTGCTGGGCTGTACATAAAAACTCATTATTTTTTAAATGTCGATAGATAGCTTGGTATCGAGCTTCTCTAGCTTGTTCTTCAATATTGCCCGCCGATCTATCAAGTTTGACTTTTTCAATAATCAAAGGAACTTGCCAAGTATGGCATTGTTGCTGGCAATGTTCAGCCCAACTATCAGCGTTTTCGCTTAAACCATGGTGAATATAAATGGCTCTAAATTGTAAATTTTGCAATTGTTGCTTTAGGGTGACTAATGCATGCATTAATACGGTCGAATCAACGCCACCACTAAAAGCAACGAGTAGCGATTGCCGACCGTTTAGGTGTTGTAAAATGGTTTGTTCTATAATACTTTTAGTCTTAGCTTGGTTTTGATGGTTCATCCGCTATCCATTTACACTAAACTTTGTAACGCATTAACTTTGTTTTTATGTAATTTGATTCTATCTAAGCCTGCAGCAAGATCGGCAATTAAATCATCAGGATCTTCAAGACCAATATGTAACCGGATTAGTGTACCTGTGAAATCAACACCGGATACTGGTCGTATTTTTACTAGATCTTCAGGTTGATTGGCTAAAATTAATGATTCAAATCCACCCCATGAATAAGCCATTGAAAAGTGAGTCATATTATCTAAAAAATCAGATAATTGAATATCACTTAAATGATCTTTAAGTACAAATGAAAATAAGCCACTAGCACCGCTAAAATCGCGTTTAAAAAACTCATGCCCTTTACAACTTGCTAATGCAGGGTGATTAACGGTTGCAACTTTAGGATGATTGGCTAACCAGTTTGCCACTTTTAAACTGCTTTCGTGATGTTGCTTGAGTCTAACCGCTAGAGTTCGTAATCCACGAGCTGCCATATAGGCGGTATCTGCATCACACATTTGTCCCATTAAATAAGAACGTTCACGTAAGGTATCCCAACAACGTTGATTGGCAACGGCTGTGCCTAGCATTGCGTCGGAATGTCCGATTAGATATTTTGTACCAGATTGAATTGAAATATCAACATCATGCTCTAAGGCTTTAAATAAAACACCTGCTCCCCATGTATTATCCATCATAATAACAATTTCTGGATTAACACTGCGAATCGCTTTAACTATAGCTGGTACATCATGTACTTCCATAGTAATGGAACTTGGTGATTCAAGAAACACGACTTTTGTATTCGGTTGGATATAATTGGTAATATACCGTCCAATCAAAGGTGAAAAATAATCCGTTTCAACCCCAAAATCTTTTAATATATGTTCACAAAATTCTTGTGTTGGTTCGTAACTGGCTTCTGACACAAGGATATGATCGCCTTTTTTTACAAAAGCTAAAATGGTATTAGCAATGGCTGCTGCACCACATGGATAAAGGTAACAACCTGCGCCACCTTCAATTTCGGCCATTGCATCTTGCAAGGCAAAATGAGTTAGTGTGCCACGACGACCATAAAATAGCGCTCCTTTAGCTCGATTTTCCATTGCCTCTTTTTTGGCTTCTAATGAGTCAAAGACCAGAGATGATGCTCGCTGAATAACTGAGTTGACTGCTCCTTGGGTATAACGTTTTTTTCGACCGGCATGAACTAATTCTGTTTGTAATGACATGATGCATCCTTAGTGATCTAATAAATTTCGATAACAGTTAGCATAGCATGCTGTTAAAATAGTAAAAAATAATTTTTGTTTAAAATGGCTTATATAAAATGTTAATTGTCCAACTTGCCCATTTAGACACGGTGGAAGTCAACTATTCACTATTATCAAAACAGATCATTCACGATGCTGAATTATTCAATGGCAGACGTAAAAAACAGTTTTTAGTCTGTCGTTCAATCTTAGCTAGCTTGCTTAATCAGTATTGTCAAATTGCTATTTTGCCAACTATGGTCATAGGTGATAATAATCGACCTTGTTTTTTAGATCGCAATCTTCCTGATTTTAATATCAGTCATAGTCAAGATTGGGTAGCGGTTGCAATATCGTTAGATGGTAGAGTTGGACTTGATATAGAAGTTGCTCGCCCACGTAAAAATTACTTAGATGTAGCCAAAAACTTTTTTGCGGATGCTGAGTATCAGTGGATGATGCAACAAGCAGATACCTTAACGGCCTTTTGGCAGCTTTGGACTTTAAAAGAATCAGCACTTAAATTATATGCTAAAGGCGTCTGGCAAATAAAATCAGTAAAAGTAGATATTGAAAAGCAGTTGATCAGCGCACCATTTGGGCAACATTTTTATTATCAATATCAGCAAGTTGCATCAGTTCATCTTGCTGTTAATCATAATAAACCTATCACCGAATTTATCTTACAATCTTAGTAAATAAATACGCTGTTCGATATTGATCCTGTAATAGGATTAATGAAATGAGTTTATTCTATACTTGTAATAAGTAATCCCAACTTACTTATAATAAAGGTAAAATGATTGTTAATAAGGGGATAGTAAACCCCCTTATTTTATTTAAATTAGGTAAATATCTTGAAGAATTTTCCTGTTTTTATCATCTAATTGATATTCTTTAATTAACCAATTGTCGATTGTGTCATATCGTTTTTTGATTTCATCAATAGCCGCACTTAAAAACTCTTCTTTAGCTGCGAAAATAGTTTTTTGTTTTTCAAATTCTTCTGGTGATAATTTATTTTTATTTTGACTAAGTATGGCTTCACGATAATCATTTAAATAGCGTTCCGTGAGTAAATAATCTTGCATAACCACTTCTTCACTCACACCCAATGCAAATAGGGTTAAGGCAACACCTACACCTGTTCTATCTTTACCTACTGCACAGTGTTGCACTAACGGTTTACCGTTGGCATTGAGTAGCAGCGATATTAGCTTTTTATATGCTACATTATTAAATGGTAATAATTGATAAAGTTTAACCATAAAATCAAAAGGTGAGTATTTTTTCATAATGAAAATATCATCACTGGTTAGGCTTGCTGTAATTTCATCACTTAATGGGTTTGCAGGCACATTAATATATTGACTGTTATTCCAAAGATTATCGGGATTACGATCAATTTCATGTTGATCTCGATAATCTAATACATAATGCAAATTAAGCTCATCAGATAAAAAGTTTTTTTCACTATCATTAAGGCGTGAAAACTCACCTGAACGATACAACATTCCTGAGCGGATTTGACGACCATCACTGGTTTTAATGCCACCTAAGTCACGAAAATTGATTCCATTTTTGATTTGTACAACTGATGTCATTATAGGTCCTTATTTATGCTTAACTTTGCTTGCTATATTAACATGTTTCTGATTAGAATTGATTCATCGTTTTTGCATTATTATTGTTTGAGGAATTTATTATGTCGACTTTATCTATATTACTTTCGGAAAAACCTGCTCCATCAAAGTGGGGTAAAGATGCATTACTCAGTTTTTCAGAAGATGCTGTTACCATTCATTATCAACCCGAGCATCGACATGGTGCCATTCAGCGAGCTGCACGAAAATTAGATAATCAAGGTATTAAATCAGTTAAACTTAGTGGTGACAATTGGGATTTAGAGTCATGTTGGCATTTTTGGATTGGTTATCGTAATGCTAAAAACAATAATAAAGTCAGTTGGGCAAAATTAAATAAGAAAGATAAGCAAGAACTAAAAAATCGCTTAGCCATCATTGATTGGTGTCGAGATATTGTTAATCAACAAGCAGAAACATTAAGTCCTTTAGAATTAGCAACACAAAGTGCAAAATTAATTAGCAATTATTCTTCTGATATTTCCTATAATATTATTTCAGGAGAAGCACTTAAAGAACAAGATTATATGGGCATCTACACAGTTGGTAAAGGTTCTGACAGACCAGCTGCCTTACTTGAGCTTGATTATAATCCGACTAAAAATCCAAAAGCACCAATTATTGCTTGCCTAGTCGGGAAAGGGATTACTTTCGATTCTGGAGGTTATAGTTTAAAACCAAGTAGTTTTATGGAATCAATGCGATCGGATATGGGTGGCGCGGCATTGGTGACTGGTGCTTTGGCTCTTGCTATTGCTCGCGGAGTCAATCATCGCATCAAACTTTATTTATGCTGTGCTGATAATTTGGTAAGTGGTAATGCATTCAAACTAGGTGATATTATTCGTTATCGTAATGGTAAAACAGTTGAAGTTGATAATACCGACGCCGAGGGTCGCTTGGTTTTAGCTGATGGATTAATTAGTGCAGATAATGATAATCCTCATTATATCATTGATTGCGCAACGCTTACTGGTGCCGCAAAAATTGCTGTAGGTAACGATTATCAATCATTACTCTCATTTGATGACAAATTTGCTAATCAGTTATTAGCAAGTAGCCAAGCTGAACATGAGGCATTTTGGCGATTACCATTAGCTGATTTTCACCGTTCTCAATTTCCATCCTCGTTTGCTGATATGGCAAATTCTGGATTACCGAATACCGCGGGTGCAAGCACTGCCGCCGCATTTCTGTCCCATTTTATAAAAAATTATAAACAAAATTGGCTACACATTGACTGTTCAGCTACATTCCGCAAAAGCGCAACCGCTTTATGGGCAACTGGAGCAACAGGCATTGGGATAAGAACGCTTGCTAATTTGTTAAATGTATTAAAATGATTTTTAATAACTTCATGATTAATTGAATAAAATTTTAAAAAAGTTTATAAATATATAAGGAATATCATGAAAATAAAAAAATTACTATTAGTTATGCCTATCTTATTTTCTTTTGCTGCTTATGCGGGGGATTGTACAACAGAATTTGAAAATAAAAATTATGAAAAGGCACTTATTGAATGTACACAAGAAGCAGAAAAAGGTAGTTCAGAAGCGCAGTATCTTTTAGGTCACTTATATTTTCAGGCTACAACAGGAGTTGAGCAAGATGAGGCACTATATCAAAAGGCTATTTATTGGTTTACAAAATCAGCCGAACAAGGTTATGTAGATGCACAATATGCTCTAGGCGAATTGTATCATAAAAGTGATAGTGAATTACAAGATTACCAAAAAGCGTTATTTTGGTATGAGAAAGCTGTAGAACAAAATGACCCCCCATCGCAACATAATTTAGCTATTATGTATGAATATGGTCATGGCGTTGAACAAAATATACAAAAAGCTTTAACTTTGTATATAAAATCAGCTGAACAAGGTTATATAGATGCACAATACGCGTTAGGAGTTATGTATAATCAAGGTGATAGAATAGAACAAGATAAACAAAAAGCGATATTTTGGTATGAAAAAGCTGCAGAACAAAATGACTTCAACTCACAATTTAATTTAGCTCTTATGTATGATGAAGGTGATGGCGTTGAACAAAATAAACAAAAAGCAGCATTTTGGTATACTAAAGCAGCCGAACAAGATGTACCAAATGCACAATACAAGTTAGGACTTATGTATGATAAAGGTGATGGAATAGAACAAGATAAACAAAAAGCGGTATTTTGGTATGAAAAAGCTGCAGAACAAAATAACTTCAACGCACAATATAATTTAGCTCTTATGTATGATGAAGGTGATGGAGTTGAACAAAATAAACAAAAAGCAGCATTTTGGTTTACTAAAGCAGCCGTACTAGATGTATCATCAGTACAATACAAGTTAGGAATTATGTATGATAAAGGTGATGGGGTTGAGCAAAACAAATTATTAGCTAATAGGTATTTTAAACAGTCCTGTGAGCGGGGTTTTGACAAAGCTTGTGATAAATTAAAAAATAATTAAATTTTTGAGGAAAACCATCTTAAATGATTAAGATGGTTTTTTTTAGGTTTTCATCTCATTTTAAATAATTTATTATTTTTCTTCAATAACAGTTGCCTTTTTAATATAAACCGGCTCAACAGGTACATTTTGATGAGGTCCTACACGGTGAGTTGCTACATTTACAATCTTATCAACAATATCCATTCCTTTAATCACTTTACCAAAAACGGCATAACCGTAATTTTCAGGTGATTGGTAATTAAGAAATTCGTTGTTTACAGTGTTGATAAAGAATTGGCTAGTTGCACTATCCACATCGCTCGTTCTTGCCATGGCTATTGTGCCTCGATTGTTCTTTAAACCATTATTTGCTTCATTTTTTATCGGAGCATTACCATCTTTAAATTTTAATTGATCATCGGCACCACCACCTTGAATCATAAAACCAGGTATAACGCGATGGAACGTTAAATTTTCATAAAATCCACTGTTAACATACTCAAGAAAGTTTTTAGTGGTTATTGGCGCATGTTCGCTATCTAATTCAATTTCAATATCACCCTGACTTGTTTGTAATAAAACTTTAGTGTCAGCGAAAGCAACACTAGTAAAAAGAGTTAATAGCAATGATATAAATAATAATTTGATTTTTTTCATTTATTATTTCCTTAATCCGATATAGTTGGTTGATTATACCTAATATTTGATTATTTTAAATAATTTTTATGTAAAATCCGATGAAATTATGTGTCATAGATCGCAATTTTATTTTTTGTTAATTATAAGTTTTATAAAACATTTATATAAATAAACTTATTTGATTGTGATATTGGTATAACGTTTTAATTCGTATCCATATTAATTTTGATATTGAGCGAAATGAATAAGCCATTTTTATATTGAAACGTTATGTTAACCTGAAACTTTTTTACAAAAAAGTAAACTATATGCGTTGTATTTTATGTAATATGCCTTTATTTTTATCTCATCATGGTATTTGCAGTCAATGTGTTAAAAATCTACCTAAATTCAATAAAATTTGTTGCCAATGTTGTCTACCCCATTCATTATCAACGAATGTATGCTATCGATGCCGAGAACATAAACCTTATTGGGACGAACTTATTGCTGTTAGTGAATATATTCATCCATTGAAAAACTTAATTCATCAATTAAAATTTTATAAAAAAGTTGAATTAAACCTAGCATTAGCGAGATTAATGTTTTTAGCATGGTATCAACGACGAGAAACAGAAGGTTTAGCTAAACCAGATTTGGTTACATGTGTGCCTTTGCATCATCTTCGATATTGGTCACGAGGCTATAATCAAGCCGAATTGTTGGCAAAGCCTATTGCTAAATGGTTAAATTGTGATTTTTATCCTCATCTGTTATCAAGAAAGAAAAATGCAACAGATCAAAAGAAATTATCACTTAAACAAAGAATGAGCAATGTTGAGACACTTTTTGTTTGTAACCAAAATGTTGCTAATAAATCAGTGATGCTTATTGATGATATTGTTACTACTGGTAATACTATAAATGCTATTAGTCAACAATTAAAACAATGCGGAGCAACCCGTGTTCAGATAATTTGTTTATGTCGAACGGTATTGTAAAATCCTAAACAGTCCCTATAATAACCAAGAAAGTTAGTCAACTATTATAAATGGTGTTAAAGTGAGGAGTTATGTCTATTATTACTATTTCTGAATCAGCTCAACAGCACTTTAAAAAATTGCTTGCTAATCAACCAGAAGGCACACAAATTAGAGTATTTGTTATGGATCCGGGTACGCCTAGTGCAGAATGCGGAGTTTCGTATTGTCCGGCCGATACCGTTGAAGATAATGATATAGAAGAAAAGTATGCGGATTTTTCAGTGTATATCGATGAATTTAGTGCCCCATTTTTGGAAGAAACTGTAATTGATTATGTGACAGATGAATTTGGTGCACAGTTAACATTAAAAGCACCAAACTCTAAAATGAAAAAAGTTGCTGATGATGCTCCGTTAATTGAGCGAGTCAACTATGTGATTCAAGCGCAGATTAACCCTCAGTTAGCAAGTCATGGTGGGCGTGTAAATTTAGTTGAGTTGACCGACGATAACTATGTCATCTTACAATTTGGCGGCGGATGTAATGGTTGTTCAATGGTTGATTATACTTTAAAAGAAGGTATCGAAAAGCAATTAATGGTCGAATTTCCTGAGCTTGCAGGAGTGAAAGATATTACTGAACATCAAGCAGGTACACATTCATTTTGTTAAAATGCATGGAAAATAATTTTTATTTAGAACTTGCTTATTGCTGGGATTAAGTCATAATCAAGGGTTATGTGTCTGTTCACTTTATGATGGGGTTTTATGAATCAAGTTAGTATTATTTCAGATCTTATCGTTTGGATTGAGAAAAATTTAGAACAGCCATTGTCTATTGATAATGTATCGCAAAAGTCTGGTTATTCAAAGTGGCATCTACAACGTATGTTTAAAGAAGTGACGGGTCAAGTTCTTGGAACTTATATTCGTCATCGTCGCTTAACTTATGCAGCGCTCTCTTTGCGTATGACCAGTAAACCCATTTTAGACATTGCTATGCAATATCGTTTTGATTCGCAACAAACATTTACCCGATCTTTTAAAAAACAGTTCAATGAAACTCCAGCAAGTTATCGTCGAGGTGAATTTTGGGATCCAGCAGGATTAACACCAGCAATTGAGCTTAATAAAAATCAGCTTTCACTACCTGAACCCAAATTTGTTGATATGCCGAAACAGACTTTTTGGGGAATTTCTTTCAAAAATAATTGTAATTTAGGGCAATTATTAGACGAAGAAAATAGACTTAGAACACAGTTTTTTCATAATTATTTATCCCGTTGTACAAATAAAAACGAAGATTTGCCTGATAAAATCTATGCTTTTAGTCGCATATTAAAAAGCAAAGATAATACCAATGAACAAGAATTACTTTATACTATTGCATTAGATCATAATAATAATCTTGAACATATTGAAGAAGTTGTCAGTGAAGGTGGATTATATCTTTGCTTTAAATATATTGGTTCACCAGATAACTTTAGAGATTTCATTTCTCAAGTACATTTAGCCGCAATGCCAGCTCTAAAAGTTCGGTTGCGTAGTTCCAGCTGTTTAATCGAAATCCATCATAATCTTCATGATGATACGGTTGCCTCTGTTAAAGATATTAAGACTATGGAATGTGATTACTGTGTGCCAGTTGTTACAGAAACTGAGGTTAATATCCAACAAAATTTATAACTCTGATTGTTACAAGTGTAACGAATAGATATTAGCTAGTGTTTTAGTTATCTGAGCTTAATAGAATATTCTCTAACCATTTTTTAAATTCAGGTGTTGCCTCTTTTAGACTATTAGAACCTCGAGTTACTGTAGCAATGCCTATTTTTAGTTGATCTTTTAGTTGTCGTTGGTTGATTGAACCGTCAAGTAATGAATGTATGATTTTTACTCGAGTTATCAATGCATCACGCTCATCGGCGGTCATTAATAATTTTAATATATCAATTGAATAACCATCATTAAATGCTTGGTGTAATAGCTTAACGGTTTGTTGCCATTCATTAGTTTTCATTATAGTCACCATTAATATTGTTTATTAAATTCATGCTGAGTCAAAATATGTGGATTTTTTTTACCTAAAATTATTTGATAGATATAGTCATAAACTAAAACACTTTTCACGTAATTACGTGTTTCAGTAAATGGAATACTATCAATAAAAGCAACGGCATCAAGTTTTCCACCACTCTCTTTTAACCATCGTTTAACGCGATTGGGTCCAGCATTATAAGCAGCTGAAGATAATATCCGATTATTACCATTTTGTAGATAAATTGAATTTAAATAGTAACTACCCAATTGTATGTTGATTTCAGGATCGAACAGTTGTATTGATGAAGTATAAGTAAGTAAGCCCATTTTTTTAGCTGTTTCTTTAGCGGTTGCAGGCATCAGTTGCATTAATCCTCTGGCTCCAGCTGAAGATTGTACCGAGGTATCAAGCGCACTTTCTTGACGAGAAATAGCTAAAGCATAAGAAAGAGGGATAGCTTTATCTTTTAGGGTATCATGGTATAAGTCTTGGTACATGATGGGCAAGCGTTCATTCCAGTTATTCCATAATTTGCCTACAATCGTTGCTTGAATACTTAGATCACCCCAACCTTTATGTAAAGCATATTGAGCCAATTTTAGATATTCATTACTATCCACTTGATTGTTTAGCATATATCGCCATTCTCTGCTTGATTCTGGCAACATTCCTAAACTACGTAATTCATTAATTCTTTTCACAAATGGTTTATCATCAAACTTAGACTTTAATGCTGAAATTTCGGTATGAGTAATTTTTTTTGATTGATTATTAAGAGAATAATGTCGATTCAGCGTTTGCGCACTGATCATCCCATAAAAACCACGTTTAGCTGTGAGTGTTTGTAAAATACTATTAGCTTCTTTTTTTCGATTATTTTTTAATAACACTCGTGCTTTCCAATATTGCCAATCTTCTTTTAATTGATCTTCTGGTGATAGTTGTTCTAACCAATAAGCAATATCCTTGTAATTATTTTCATCAATAGCTAAACGAATACGTTTTTCAACCAAAGATGAATCATGGCTTTTAGCAATATAATTATCTCGCCATTTAATTTGTTCATAAGTGGCTGAATCATTAAAGTAACGGTTTGCTAAACTTTTTTGCAATAAACTTTGTTCATTTTCATTTAATTTTTGCTGTTTGATGAATTGTGGTAATAAGGTCTCAGCTAATTCTATATCGACTTTAGTTAAACGAGAAAATGATGCTAAAATAATCTTTTTAGTAAAAGAACTCGCTTTAATATTTTTTGAAAAGTCGTCTAATTTTCTCGGATTATCAAATAAAGCTAGTAAATTATTTTTAGTTGTTTTGTAATCCTCATCTAATAAATTTGCTAGATACCGAGCTAATTTTAAATTATTCGCTTCAACTGCCAATTCAATACGTAATAATATTAAATTGTTTGTTCGTTTACCGGCTTTAGCCCAAGCATTAAGTAATGGATCACATGCAGAAGAAAGATCTTTTCCTGTCATCCAAAGTGTTTCTACATCTTTAAAAACTGATTTATCTCCGTTTTTCATGAGTAAAGCATATTGGTAGCGACAATTAGAAGATATTGAATTATCTTTGGGGAATGAAATTATTGAACTCCAATCTTGGCGATTTGTTAACTCTTTCAAGTAGGATTGGGTTAAAGAGTTTGTTAAAGGAAAATCCTGATTTTTCTTTACAAAATCGCTAACTACATCAGGGGAGACAACTTTTATATTTTTTTGAAAAAATTGCACAGCAGCGTAAGGATATAATGGATAATTTTTTATGGTTGCAAGTAATGTTTTTTGTTCTTGAAAATTTAACGATTGATAAGAGTTAATCCATTTTTGATAATTTTCTCGTAACATTTTTTGAGAATTATTTGCGAAAGCGTTACTTGTAAATATTAAACTTATTATCAATAAGTAACGTGATACCAATTTCATCCTTTTAGCTCCCATATGAATTTATCTAACTAGATTAGCATATTTCATTGTGTTTCGTCGATGATGAACTAAAAGGGGATAATTCCCACTAAAATAGTCAACTAAATACTTGACTAAAATAAAAGGATATATACAATAAATATTATAACACATAGGGGGATGATTAATGAAATTGACATCAAAAGGAAGATACGCGGTAACTGCAATGTTGGATGTAGCATTACATTCTGATTCAGGACCTGTATCACTTGCCGATATTTCAGAACGTCAAGAAATCTCACTTTCTTATCTTGAACAATTATTTGCGCGGTTACGAAAAAATGGTTTAGTAACCAGCGTTAGAGGCCCTGGTGGGGGTTATGTGCTGAGTCGGTCAATGGATCAAATTGCGATTAGCTCAATTGTAAAAGCCGTTGATGAGACGGTACATGCAACTAAGTGTCACGGTCAAGATGGCTGTCAAGGTGGTGTTAGATGTCTAACTCATACACTATGGAATGATTTAAGTGAGCGAATTGAAGACTTTTTAACCAGTATTACACTTAGCGAATTAGTCAATAATAATGAAGTTAAAGCCGTAGCTAATCGACAAAGTAATATACGACACGTCAGCATTAATTAAAAAATAAAATACAGAATTTGTTATTGGGAGTAATTAATGAAATTACCTATTTATATGGATTATGCAGCTACAACACCCGTTGATCCTAGAGTTGCTGAAAAAATGATGCAGTATTTAACACCAAATGGTATTTTTGGTAATCCTGCATCTCGTTCTCATAAATTTGGTTGGCAAGCCGAAGAAGCGGTTGATATTGCTCGAAATCAAATTGCAGATCTTATTGGTGCTGATTCCCGCGAAATTGTATTTACTTCAGGAGCAACGGAGGCTGATAACTTAGCTATTAAAGGTGCAGCGCATTTTAATAAAGCTAAAGGTAAACATATTATTACTTGTAAAACGGAACATAAAGCGGTACTTGATACTTGTCGTCAACTTGAACGTGAAGGTTATGAAGTGACTTATTTGGCTCCAGAGTCTAATGGGATACTGGATTTAGATAAGCTTGCAGCAGCCATGCGCAGTGATACAACCGTTGTATCAATTATGCATGTCAATAATGAAACTGGTGTCATTCAAGATATCGAAAAAATTGGTGAGATGTGTCGTGAAAGAGGTATTGTTTTTCATGTTGACGCAACCCAAAGCGTTGGTAAATTACCCATTGATCTGTCTAAATTAAAAGTTGATCTTATGTCATTTTCTGGACATAAAATTTATGGGCCAAAAGGGATTGGTGGACTTTATGTTAGACGTAAACCTCGTGTTCGTATTGAAGCGCAAATGCATGGTGGTGGTCATGAGCGCGGTATGCGTTCTGGTACGTTGCCAGTGCACCAAATCGTTGGTATGGGCGAAGCATATCGTATAGCTAGAGAAGAAATGGCAACTGAAATGCCACGTTTGTTAGCGTTAAAAAATCGCTTATGGAATGGCTTAAAAGATATCGAAGAAGTTTATCTTAATGGTTCTTTAGAACATAGTGTCCCTAATATATTAAATGTAAGCTTTGCTTATATTGAAGGTGAGTCACTTATGATGGCTTTAAAAGATTTAGCCGTATCATCCGGTTCAGCATGTACTTCTGCAAGTTTAGAGCCGTCTTATGTATTGAGAGCACTTGGCCTTAATGATGAACTTGCACATAGCTCAATTCGATTCTCATTTGGTCGATTTAGTACTGAAGAAGAAGTAGATTATGTTATTAAACTAATTAAAGATTCTATTGGTAAATTAAGGGAATTATCTCCACTTTGGGAAATGTTCAAAGATGGTGTTGATCTAAGCAAAATCAAATGGTCAGCCCATTAAAATTAGGAGTAAATTATGGCATACAGTGAAAAAGTAGTTGATCACTATGAAAACCCTCGTAATGTTGGTTCTTTTGATCAAAATGATCCTAATGTTGGTAGTGGCATGGTTGGTGCACCAGCATGTGGTGATGTTATGCGTTTACAAATCAAAGTAAATGATGACGGTATAATTGAAGATGCTAAATTTAAAACTTATGGTTGTGGTAGTGCAATTGCATCAAGTTCTTTAGTTACTGAGTGGATTAAAGGTAAATCTTTGGATGAAGCGCAAGCAATCAAAAATACAGATATTGCTAAAGAACTTGAGCTACCACCTGTTAAAATTCACTGTTCGCTTTTAGCGGAAGACGCAATTAAAGCAGCAATTGATGACTATAAAACTAAAAAAGGTCAAAGTTAATGGCAATTACACTAACAAATAGCGCCGCTAATCGTGTTCAGGCTTTTCTTGCCAATCGTGGAAAAGGGGTAGGATTGCGGTTAGGCGTTAAAACATCCGGTTGCTCTGGTATGGCATATGTTTTAGAGTTTGCTGATATTATTAATGATGATGATAGTGTGTTTGAAGATAAAAATGTTAAAGTCATCGTTGATAAAAAAAGTTTGGTTTATATCGATGGTACCGAACTGGATTTTGTTAAAGAAGGATTAAACGAAGGTTTTAAATTTAATAATCCCAATGCACAAAATGAATGTGGCTGCGGTGAAAGCTTTAATGTGTAATTGGGGTAATGAACATGCCTAATTACTTTGAACTATTTGATTTACCTGTTAAGCTACCAGTAGATGTTTCGTTACTAACAGCGCATTATCAACAATTACAAAGACAATATCATCCAGATAATTTTGCCACTGCTAATGATAACGATAAAATGGTGATGGTACAAAAATCAGCAATGATTAATGACGGTTATCATACACTGAAAAATCCTATTAAAGCTGCTGAACATTTGTTGTCTCTGCAAGGTTTTGATGTGGCAACTGAGCAAAATATTATTCATGATGCTGATTTTTTAATGGAACAATTTGTTTTACGTGAAAAATTAGAAGATATTGAAAGTCAGGATGATTTTGTTATATTAGATGACTTTCATTCGCAAGTTTTTGCGCGTCAACGTGATGTTTATAAAGAATTATTAGAATTTATTGACAAACAAGATTGGGAAGCAGCCCTTAATCAAATCTTTAAAATCCGCTATTTAACTAGATTGATAGAACAAATCGAAAAGTTACAAGAAAAACAATATGCTTTATAATTTTAGTTAAGCATATATCAATTAGAGACAATTCAAATGGTATTATTACAAATTAGTGAACCTGGACAAACTCCTGAACCTCATCAGCGCCGTTTAGCTGTGGGAATTGATTTGGGGACAACTAATTCACTAGTTGCTACTGTGCGTAGCGGACAAACCGAAGTGTTACCAGATTTGGATAATGATTTTCTATTACCTTCAGTTGTTCATTACGGCTTAGATGTTGATGATAATCTTGTTATTACCGTTGGTAAGCATGCAAAATCTAATGCTGTAAATGATCCTCAAAACACGGTGAGTTCTGTTAAACGGTTAATGGGTAGAAACTTATCTGATGTTGATGCTGTACATTTTCCTTATACTTTTTCACAAACGGATAATGGTGTTCCATTATTGAATTTGCCTAATAATCAAGTTAACCCAATACAAGTCTCCTCGGAAATTTTGATCGCTTTAGCTCAACGTGCAAAACAGAGTTTAGGTGGTGAAATTGATGGTGCTGTAATCACAGTGCCAGCCTATTTTGATGACGCGCAACGGCAAGCAACTAAAGATGCGGCTAAATTAGCTGGGTTGCATGTTTTAAGATTATTAAATGAACCAACTGCTGCTGCTATCGCTTATGGTTTAGATACTGGCAAAGAAGGCGTTATTGCAGTTTATGATTTAGGTGGCGGTACATTTGATATTTCTATTTTGCGTCTACATAAAGGGGTATTTGAAGTTTTAGCAACTGGTGGTGATTCAGCACTAGGTGGTGATGATTTTGACCGATTGCTTGCTGATTATTTAAAAAATGAATTAGGTTTAGAAAATAATACTGATCCTTATATAAACCAAAAAATTATCGATGAAACAGTTAAAATAAAAATAGCATTAAGTCAGCAAGACTTAGCTTTAGCTAATATAGAAGGTCAATCTTTAACTATAACGCGTCAACAATTTCAAGACTTAATTGAACCTTTAGTTAAACGAACTTTGGCGGTTTGTCGCCGAGCATTAAGAGATGCTGAAATCAATATTGATGAAGTGGTTGAAGTTGTCATGGTCGGTGGATCAACTCGTGTCCCTTTAGTTCGACAATTAGTGGGTGATTTTTTTAGAAAAGAGCCTTTAACTTCCATTGATCCTGATAAAGTTGTTGCTATTGGTGCGGCAATACAAGCTGATATTCTGGTTGGTAATAAGCCCGATTCAGATATGTTATTGCTTGATGTTATTCCTTTATCTTTAGGAATAGAAACAATGGGGGAATTAGTGGAAAAAATCATCCCTCGTAACAGCACAATACCCTGTGCAAGAGCTCAAGAATTTACCACATTTAAAGATGGCCAAACAGCTATGATGATTCATGTGTTACAAGGCGAGCGTGAAAGTGTTGCAGATTGCCGATCGTTAGCTCGTTTTACGCTAAGAGGTATTCCCCCAATGCCTGCTGGCGGAGCACATATTCGTGTTACTTTTCAAGTTGATGCTGATGGTTTATTAAATGTTACTGCAATGGAAAAATCAACAGGTGTTGAAGCTGCGATTCAAGTTAAGCCATCTTATGGTCTAACTGATAATGAAATTGCTAACATGATTCAAGATTCAATCAATTATGCCCAGCAAGATAAACAAGTAAGAATGCTTGCCGAACAAAAGGTTGAAGCGGCTAGAGTACTAGAGAGTTTACAAAGTGCTTTAGATAAAGATGCTGATCTATTAAATGAGCAACAGCTTAATCAGATTTTAATCGCTAAGCATCAGTTACAGGCCGTAAGTGAATTAGATGATAGTGATGCTATCAAAAAGCATATTAAGATTGTTGATAATATGACACAAGAGTTTGCTGCTAAACGTATGGATAGATCAATTCGTCAAGCCTTAACTGGCCATAAAGTTGATGATATTTAACAAACGAGATTATTATGCCCAAAATTACATTTTTACCTAATGCTGATCTTTGCCCTGAAGGCAAAACAGTTGAAGCTGAAGAAGGTGAATCTATTTTAGAAGTTGCACTTCGTAATGATATTGAAATTGAACATGCATGTGAAATGTCTTGTGCATGTTCAACATGCCATTGTATTGTTCGTAAAGGTTTTGATTCGCTAGAGGAAAGTGATGAACAAGAAGATGATATGCTTGATAAAGCTTGGGGAGTCGAGCCTCATAGTCGACTAAGTTGCCAAGCTCGAGTTGCTGATGAAGATCTTGAAGTTGAAATTCCAAGATATAGTTTAAATCATGCCAAAGAAGATCATTAAAAAGACCGCCATAATGGCGGTTTTATCTATCACAATTTGATTTAAATTTCTGCAAAGCGCTTTTCTTTCCTTAAATAATCTATTTTAAAAAGGATGTTTGAAGAATGATATATTGTAATTAAATTCACTCTTCAAGCGTCAAAACTCGTAATTATACCTATTATTTAAAAAATGTTTGTTAGTTAAATAATTATCTACATACTTTATTAATTACTCCTTGCATTCATTTATAATTTACGTATAATTGACGCACTTTGTTTGTTGATTTTTCAACAGCAAATGCGTATAAAGATATAGTTAATATGTAATATATTGAATTATATCAACAATACTTCCGATTTGGGGGTTACGAAAAGAACGGATTACACTCTCCTGTCAATCGAAACAGGGTAGGAGGAGTAGTCTTTTGTTATAACTTTTAAATAATGGAGCTCTGGTCTCATGTCGAACCAAAGAATCCGTATCCGGTTAAAAGCGTTTGATCATCGTTTGATTGATCAATCAACTGCTGAAATTGTAGAAACTGCGAAGCGCACAGGTGCGCAAGTTCGTGGTCCTATTCCATTACCGACACGCAAAGAGCGTTTCACTGTATTGATTTCTCCGCACGTAAATAAAGATGCGCGAGATCAATATGAGATTCGCACTCACAAACGTCTAGTTGATATTGTTGAGCCAACTGAAAAAACAGTTGATGCCTTAATGCGTCTAGATCTTGCTGCCGGTGTTGATGTGCAGATCAGTTTAGGTTAATCCTAAGCTGAATGATTGAGAGGTCGAAACAATGATTGGTTTAATCGGTCGTAAAGTGGGAATGACACGAATCTTCACTGAAGAAGGTGTTTCTATTCCCGTCACCGTAGTAGAAGTTCAAAGCAACCGCGTTACTCAAGTTAAAACTCTTGAGAATGATGGTTATCAAGCTATTCAGGTTACTACTGGCAGCAAAAAAGCAAGCCGCGTAAATAAACCTGAAGCAGGTCATTTCGCTAAGGCTGGCGTTGAAGCTGGTCGTGGTCTATGGGAATTCCGTTTTGAAGAAGGCGAATTTACTGTAGGTCAAAGTATTAACGTTGATATTTTCACTGACGTTAAAAAAGTTGATGTTACTGGAACATCTAAAGGTAAAGGTTATGCTGGTGTAACTAAACGCTGGAATTTCCGTACTCAAGATGCAACTCATGGTAACTCTTTGGCACACCGTGGTCATGGCTCTATCGGTCAAAACCAAACTCCAGGTAAAGTGTTCAAAGGTCGTAAAATGGCAGGTCACTTAGGTAATGAACGTGTAACTGTTCAAAACTTAGATATTGTGCGTGTTGATGCAGAACGTAACCTTTTATTAATTAAAGGTGCTGTTCCAGGCGCAATCAATAGTGACGTAATTGTTAAACCGGCAATCAAGGCTTAACGTCGAGGAGATAGAGATGGAATTAGTAGTAAAAGACGCGCAAGCGCTTTCTGTTTCCGAAACTACCTTCGGACGTGAGTTTAATGAAGCGTTAGTTCACCAAGTAGTTGTTGCTTATGCATCTGCTGCTCGTCAAGGCTCTCGCGCACAAAAAACTCGTGCAGAAATCGCTGGTTCAGGTAAAAAACCATGGCGTCAAAAAGGCACAGGTCGTGCTCGTTCAGGTTCTATTAAGAGCCCAATCTGGCGTAGTGGTGGTGTGACATTTGCAGCAAAACCACAAGATCATAGCCAAAAAGTTAACCGTAAAATGTATCGTGGTGCATTAAAGAGTATTTTCTCTGAATTAGTGCGTCAAGAACGTTTAGTTGTGGTTGAAACATTCACTGTTGAAGCACCTAAGACTAAATTATTAACTCAGAAATTAAATGATATGAACCTTAATGATGTTCTTATTATTACTTCTGATGTTGATGAAAATCTTTTCTTAGCAGCACGTAACTTACATAAAGTTGATGTGCGTGATGTGGCAGGTATTGATCCAGTTAGTTTGATTGCATTTGACAAAGTGGTTATCACTGTTGATGCTGTTAAACAAGTAGAGGAGATGTTAGCATGATTCGTGAAGAGCGTCTGCTTAAAGTCCTGCGAGCACCACATATTTCTGAAAAAGCATCTATTTCAATGGAAAAAACAAATACATTAGTATTGAAAGTTGCTAAAGATGCTACTAAGAGAGAGATTAAAGCCGCAGTTGAACAACTATTTGAAGTTAAAGTAGATGGCGTTAATACACTTGTTGTTAAAGGCAAAGTTAAACGTCGTGGTCAACAAATCGGTCGCCGTAGCGACTGGAAAAAAGCTTACGTTACTTTAGCAGAAGGTCAAAATTTAGACCTTGCTGGCGTCGCTGAGTAATTCGGAGGAGTAAGAACAATGGCAGTTGTTAAGTGTAAACCTACATCTCCGGGTCGTCGCCACGTTGTTAAAGTGGTTAACCCAGAGTTGCATAAAGGTAAGCCTTATGCACCGTTGCTTGATTCAAAAAGCAAAACTGGTGGTCGCAATAATAATGGTCGTATCACTACCCGTCATATCGGTGGTGGTCATAAACAACATTATCGTATTGTTGACTTTAAGCGTAATAAAGATGGTATTCCAGCAGTTGTTGAACGTTTGGAATATGATCCAAACCGTAGTGCAAATATTGCATTGGTTTTATATAAAGACGGTGAACGTCGTTATATTTTAGCGCCTAAAGGCTTAAAAGCAGGTGATCAGATCCAATCTGGTGTTGATGCATCAATTAAAACAGGTAACTGTTTACCGATGCGCAATATTCCAGTCGGTTCTACCGTGCATAATATTGAAATGAAACCAGGTAAAGGCGGACAACTTGCTCGCTCTGCTGGTAGTTATGTTCAAATCGTTGCGCGTGATGGTGCTTATGTAACATTACGTCTACGTTCAGGTGAAATGCGTAAAGTGTTATCTGATTGCCGTGCCACCATTGGTGAAGTTGGTAACTCAGAACATATGCTTCGCGTATTAGGTAAAGCGGGCGCAGCGCGTTGGCGTGGTGTTCGTCCTACCGTTCGTGGTACAGCAATGAACCCGGTAGACCATCCACATGGTGGTGGTGAAGGTCGTAACTTTGGTAAACATCCTGTGTCTCCATGGGGTCAAAAAGCCAAAGGATTGAAAACGCGTAGCAACAAACGTACTGATAAGTATATTGTTCGCCGTCGCAATAAGAAATAATTAATATAGAGGATTAGCTATGCCACGTTCTCTCAAGAAGGGTCCTTTTATTGACCTACACTTGCTGAAGAAGGTAGAGAAAGCGGTGGAAAGCGGGGACAAGAAACCAATTCGTACTTGGTCCCGTCGTTCAACGATCTTTCCTAATATGATCGGTTTGACCATCGCTGTCCATAATGGTCGTCAGCACGTTCCAGTTTATGTTTCCGACGAAATGGTTGGTCATAAATTGGGTGAATTCGCGCCGACTCGTACTTATCGCGGCCACGCGGCTGATAAGAAAGCTAAGAAGAAATAAGTAGGAGAAAGAGATGGAAACAATTGCAAAGTATCGCCACGCTCGTTCTTCTGCGCAAAAAGTTCGCTTAGTTGCAGATCTTATTCGCGGTAAGAATGTGTCTCAGGCACTTGATATTTTAACGTACACCAATAAAAAAGCGGCTGTACTTGTTAAAAAAGTATTAGAATCTGCTATTGCTAATGCAGAGCATAACGATGGTGCTGATATTGATGATCTAAAAGTTGCGAAAATTTTCGTAGATGAAGGCCCAACCATGAAGCGTATTATGCCTCGTGCGAAAGGTCGTGCAGATCGAATTTTGAAGCGTACGAGTCACATCACCGTGATCGTCTCAGATCGCTAGGCTGGAGAATAGCAATGGGTCAAAAAGTAAATCCAAATGGTATCCGACTAGGCATCGTCAAGCCTTGGACATCTACATGGTATTCGGGTACAAAGACATTCGCTGATAATTTAGAAAGTGATTTTAGAGTGCGTGAATTCTTGAACAAAGAATTAGCACAAGCATCAATCTCTAAGATTGTAATCGATCGTTCAGCAGAAACTAACGTTCGCATTACTATTCACACTGCTCGTCCAGGTATTGTGATTGGTAAAAAAGGTGAGGACGTTGAAAAATTACGTAATGCCGTAGCTTCTATTGTCAATAAATATAAAGACAAGAGAGAAAAACGTGATGTTGCAGTACAAATTAATATTGCCGAAGTTCGTAAACCTGAACTTGATGCTAAATTAGTTGCTGACAGCATTACTTCTCAGTTAGAACGCCGTGTTATGTTCCGCCGAGCTATGAAACGTGCGGTTCAAAACGCAATGAAAGCGGGTGCTAAAGGTATCAAAGTTGAAGTAAGTGGTCGTTTAGGCGGCGCTGAAATCGCTCGTAGTGAATGGTATCGTGAAGGTCGAGTACCTTTACATACATTACGTGCTGACATCGACTATGGTTTGTCTGAAGCATTAACAACCTATGGTATTATTGGTGTTAAAGTGTGGATCTTCAAAGGTGAGATCCTTGGTGGTATGGCTGCCGTTGAACAAGCAGAGAAACAACCTGCTGCTCAACCGAAAAAGCAGCGCAAAGGCCGAAAACAATAAGGAGCGTCGCTGATGTTACAACCAAAGCGTACAAAATTCCGTAAAGTGCACAAGGGCCGCAATCGTGGTCTTGCTGTAAGTACTGACGTTAGTTTCGGTACATTCGGTCTTAAGGCTGTGGGTCGTGGTCGTTTGACTGCGCGCCAGATCGAAGCGGCACGTCGTGCAATGACTCGTGCAGTTAAGCGTCAAGGTAAAATCTGGATTCGAGTTTTCCCTGATAAACCAATTACTGAAAAACCACTTGAAGTGCGTATGGGTAAAGGTAAGGGTAACGTTGAATACTGGGTTGCTCAGATTCAACCAGGTAAAGTCCTTTATGAAATGGACGGAGTACCGGAAGAAGTTGCTCGTGAAGCATTTGCGTTGGCAGCTGCAAAACTGCCAATTAAAACCACCTTTGTGATTAAGACGGTGATGTAAATGAAAGCAAAAGAGCTACGCGAAAAAAGCGTTGAAGAGTTAAATACTGAACTTCTTAATTTATTACGTGAGCAATTTAACTTACGTATGCAATTATCTGGGGGTCAGTTGAAACAGACTCATATGTTAAAACAAGTGCGTCGTAATATTGCACGAGTTAAAACGTTATTAACTGAGAAGGCGGGTGCGTAATATGACTACTGAAGTAAAAATTCGTACTCAGCAAGGTCGTGTTATTAGCGACAAAATGGATAAATCTATTACTGTAGCTATTGAACGTAAAGTGAAGCATCCGTTATATGGTAAGTTCATTAAACGTACGACTAAATTGCATGTACATGATGAAAACAACGAGTGTGGTATTGGTGATACTGTAGAAATTAAAGAGTGTCGTCCATTATCAAAAACCAAATCTTGGACTCTTGTTCGAATCGTTGAAAAAGCGGTTAGTTAATCTATTTGATTAAAAACTGCACATAATATAATAAACGGCTCGACGGCCGTTTATTTTATGCTATCCATTTTATTTGAGTGGTGTTATACTATGCGCCCTCACGTAAGTGGGTTTTTGGTTGTCTATTCTTATCCATGGAAGTTGAGGTGGATGAAGGTAGATTAGACAATAATTAATTTATACGGAGCATTAAAATGATCCAAGAACAGACTAGGCTAGATGTTGCCGATAACTCTGGCGCACGTAGCGTAATGTGTATCAAGGTTCTCGGTGGATCGCACCGTCGTTATGCAGCGGTAGGTGATATCATCAAAGTTACTATCAAAGAAGCAATTCCACGTGGTAAAGTTAAGAAAGGTGATGTACTTAAAGCTGTGGTAGTGCGCACTAGAAAAGGTGTTCGTCGTCCTGATGGATCTGTCATTCGTTTCGATCGCAATGCTTGTGTTATTTTAAATAATAACAGTGAGCAACCGATTGGTACGCGTATTTTTGGACCGGTCACTCGTGAACTTCGTTCTGAGAAGTTTATGAAGATCATTTCATTAGCACCAGAAGTACTGTAAGGAGCGGGTAATGGCAGCGAAAATCCGTCGAGAAGATGAAGTTATCGTGTTAACTGGTAAAGATAAAGGTAAACGCGGTAAAGTAAGAAGCGTTTTGTCTACTGGCAAAGTAATTGTTGAAGGTATTAATTTGGTGAAAAAACACCAAAAACCTGTACCTGCATTAAATCAAGATGGTGGAATTGTTGAGAAAGAAGCAGCTATTAATGTTTCTAACGTAGCAATTTTCAACCCAGCTACAGGCAAAGCAGATCGCGTAGGCTTTCGTATTGAAGACGGCAAAAAAGTCCGTTTTTATAAGTCTACTAATGAATTAATCAAATAAGTAATTTGGAGTGTACGATGGCGAAACTGCATGATTACTACAAAGCACAGGTAGTAAATAAACTGCAAGAACAGTTTGGCTACAAATCTGTCATGCAAGTCCCTCGGATCGAAAAGATCACCTTGAATATGGGTGTGGGTGAAGCAATTACTGATAAAAAATTATTAGATAATGCTGTTGCAGATTTAGCTGCAATCAGTGGTCAAAAACCACTAGTCACTAAAGCACGCAAATCAGTTGCTGGTTTTAAAATCCGTCAAGGGTATCCTATTGGTTGTAAAGTCACTTTACGTGGCGAACGCATGTGGGAATTTTTTGAACGTCTAGTTTATATTGCTCTTCCTCGTACTCGAGATTTTCGTGGTTTAAGCGCGAAATCTTTCGATGGTCGTGGTAACTATAGCATGGGTGTTCGTGAACAAATCGTTTTCCCTGAAATCGATTATGATAAAGTTGATCGTGTTCGTGGTTTAGATATTACTATCACTACTACTGCACAATCAGATGAAGAAGGCCGAGCTTTATTATCTGCCTTTAACTTCCCATTTCGTAAGTAAGGTAGGGCATAATGGCTAAACAATCAATGATTGAACGCGACAAAAAACGCGTAAAGCTAGCAGAAAAATATTTTGCAAAGCGTCAAGAATTAAAAGCGATTATCTCTGATCTTAATGCATCAGATGAAGATCGTTGGAATGCAGTGCTTAAATTGCAAACGCTTCCTCGTGATTCTAGTCCATCACGTCAACGTCGTCGTTGTCGTCAAACAGGTCGTCCTCATGGCGTCCTTCGTAAGTTTGGTTTAAGCCGTATTAAGGTTCGTGAATCAGCCATGCGTGGTGAGATTCCTGGTCTTAAAAAGGCAAGTTGGTAATCAGGGGAGTGTTATAGATGAGCATGCAAGATCCTATAGCAGATATGTTGACCCGTATTCGTAACGGTCAAGCTGCGAATAAAGTTGCAGTCACCATGCCTTCCTCTAAGCTAAAAGTGGCAATTGCCAATGTGCTAAAAGAAGAAGGTTATATCGGGGACTTTAAAATTGTTGGTGACACTAAGCCAGAATTGGAAATTACTTTAAAATATTTCCAAGGTAAAGCTGTTGTAGAAAGTATTAAACGTGTTAGCCGTCCAGGTTTACGTATTTATAAACGTAAAGATGAATTGCCAAAAGTTATGGCTGGACTAGGTATCGCAGTTGTTTCTACTTCTAAAGGTGTTATGACTGATCGTGCAGCACGCCAAGCAGGTCTTGGTGGTGAAATTATCTGCTACGTAGCGTAAGGGAGAAAAAAATGTCTCGTGTTGCAAAAGCACCTGTCGTTGTTCCTGCTGGCGTAGAGGTAAAACTCAATGGTCAGGTAATTACGATTAAAGGTAAAAATGGCGAGTTATCTCGCACAATAAATAATGCTGTTGTAATTAATCAAGAAGAAGGTCAAATTAAATTTGGTCCTCGTGATGGTTTTGCAGATGCTTGGGCTCAAGCTGGAACTGCACGTGCATTGGTTAACGCAATGGTTATTGGTGTTACTGAAGGTTTTACTAAAAAACTTCAGTTAGTTGGTGTCGGCTATCGTGCACAAGTTAAAGGTAATGCGATTGGTTTATCTCTTGGATATTCTCATCCAATTGAACATGAATTACCAGCTGGTGTAAAAGCTGAATGTCCTTCACAAACTGAAATCGTACTAACAAGTGCGGATAAACAGTTAATTGGACAAGTTGCAGCAGATATCCGTGCTTATCGTCGTCCTGAGCCTTATAAAGGTAAAGGTGTTCGTTACGCAGATGAAGTTGTGCGTACTAAAGAAGCTAAGAAAAAGTAAGGTAACACTATGGATAAGAAATCAGCTCGTATCCGTCGTGCAACTAAAGCGCGTCGCAAGATGCATGAACTACTTGCAACTCGCTTGGTGGTTCACCGCACTCCGCGTCATATTTATGCGCAGATTATCGCACCAAACGGATCAGAAGTACTGGCAGCAGCTTCTACGTTAGAAAAAGCTATCAGTGAAAGTTTAAAATACACTGGAAACAAAGATGCAGCGGCAGCAGTTGGTAAAGCAATTGCAGAACGTGCATTAGCGAAAGATATCAAAGAAGTTTCATTTGATCGTTCAGGTTTCCAATATCATGGTCGAGTTCAGGCGCTAGCAGATGCTGCTCGCGAAGCTGGCCTACAGTTCTAAGGTAGGAGTTAAAGATGTCAAACATCGAAAAACAAGCTGGTGAACTGCAGGAAAAATTAATCGCAGTTAACCGAGTTTCTAAAACCGTAAAAGGTGGTCGTATTTTTAGTTTTTCTGCACTAACAGTAGTTGGTGACGGTAATGGCCGCGTAGGTTTTGGATATGGTAAAGCACGTGAAGTGCCTGCAGCAATCCAAAAAGCAATGGAAAAAGCACGTCGTAATATGATTAATGTTGCTTTAAATAACGATACTTTACAGCATCCAGTTAAAGGTGCTCATACTGGGTCTCGTGTTTATATGCAACCAGCATCAGAAGGTACTGGTATCATCGCTGGTGGTGCAATGCGCGCTGTTTTAGAAGTTGCAGGAGTTCGTAACGTTCTAGCTAAAGCATATGGTTCAACTAACCCAATTAATGTGGTTCGTGCGACGATTGATGGCTTAGAAAATATGAAATCACCAGAAATGGTTGCTGCTAAACGTGGTAAAACCGTCGAAGAAATTTTGGGGTAATTAGCCATGGCAAAAACAATTAAAATTACACAAACTCGTAGTTCTATTGGTCGTCTACCGAAGCATAAAGCAACGTTAGTTGGTCTAGGATTACGTCGTATTGGTCATACTGTTGAGCGTGAGGATACTCCTGCGATTCGCGGTATGGTAAACCAAGTTTATTACATGGTTAAAGTTGAGGAGTAATAGTAATGCGTTTAAATACTTTATCTCCTGCTGAAGGTTCAAAGCATGCACCTAAACGTGTAGGTCGAGGCATTGGTTCTGGATTAGGTAAAACTGGTACTCGTGGTATTAAAGGTCAAAAATCTCGTTCAGGTGGTGGCGTACGTCGCGGCTTTGAAGGTGGTCAAATGCCTTTATATCGTCGTTTACCAAAATTTGGTTTTACCTCACGTAAAGCTCAAGTTACAGCTCAAGTTCGTCTTTCAGATTTAATGAAAGTTGAAGGTGATATTGTTGACCTAAATAGCTTAAAAGTCGCTAATGTGATTAATTCACAAATCGAGTACGCAAAAATTATGTTATCTGGTGAAGTAACTAAACCTGTAACTGTTCGCGGTATTCGAGTGACTAAAGGTGCTAAAGCTGCAATTGAAGCTGCTGGCGGAAAAATTGAGGAATAATTAGAAAGATGGCAAAGCAACCAGGATTAGATTTTCAAAGTACACGAGGCGGTAGCGGCGAGCTTAAAAGACGTTTATTATTTGTGCTTTTAGCGCTTATTGTTTTCCGTCTTGGTTCTTACGTTCCGGTTCCTGGTATTGATACTAAAGCGTTATCGGACTTACTAGAACAAGCATCATCTAATGGTATTGTAGGTATGTTCAATATGTTCTCTGGTGGTGCTTTAAGCCGTGCTTCGATTTTTGCTTTAGGGATAATGCCTTATATTTCTGCATCAATTATTGTGCAATTATTAACGGCCATTAGCCCTAAACTTGCAGAATTGAAGAAAGAAGGTGAGTCAGGTCGTAAGAAAATTAGTCAGTACACTCGTTACGGCACATTGGCTTTGGCGATGGTACAAGCTGTTGGTATTGCGACTGGTTTACCTAATATTCCTGGTTATGGTCAAGTGGTCATTGATCCAGGATTTTCTTTCTATTTTATTGCATCGGTTAGCTTAGTTACTGGCACTATGTTTCTTATGTGGTTGGGTGAACAGATCACGGAACGCGGTGTAGGTAATGGTATTTCAATCATTATCTTTGCTGGTATCGTTGCAGGTCTTCCTCATGCAATCTATGAAACGATTGAACAAGCTCGTTCTGGTTCATTGCATCCGATTTTATTATTAGTCGTGGCAGCATTAGTGGTTGGTGTGACTTATTTTGTTGTATTTGTTGAACGTGGTCAACGTCGTATCGTTGTCAATTATGCTCAACGTCAACAAGGTCGTAGAGTTTATGCGGCACAAAGCACACATTTACCATTAAAAATCAATATGGCAGGCGTTATCCCTGCAATATTTGCTTCAACAATTGTTATGTTACCATCAATGATGGCTTCTTGGTTTCAAGGAGATGGTGAAGGATGGAGATATATCATTGTTCTTATCGGACAATACTTCTCTCATGATCAACCATTATATATAATCTTTTTTGCAGCAGCGATTATCTTCTTTTGTTTCTTTTATACGGCGTTGGTTTTCAACCCAAGAGAGACAGCAGATCAGCTAAAAAAATCTGGTGCATTTATTCCAGGTATCCGTCCAGGTGAACAAACATCTAAATATATCGACAAAGTAATGACTCGTTTAACGCTGGTTGGCGCAATCTACATTACTTTTGTATGTTTGGTTCCAATGTTTATGACAAGTGCAATGAAAGTTCCGGTTCAATTTGGTGGAACTTCTTTATTAATTGTGGTTGTTGTAATCATGGATTTTATGGCACAAGTACAGACTTTAATGATGCCGAATCGTTATGAGTCAGTGTTAAAGAAAGCGAACCTTAAAGGCTACGGCCGATAAGTTAGCCAGAAGTTACGGAGAAAAACATGAAAGTTCGTGCTTCAGTCAAGAAATTATGCAGAAATTGTAAAATCATTAAACGTAATGGCATTGTTCGTGTTATTTGCGTTGAAGGTAAACATAAACAACGTCAAGGCTAATTATTTGGTTGCGAAGTTGTAACTTTTGCATATTTTACTTGCCAAAGTATAGTAAAGCTGGCTAGAATAGCCAGCCTAAATTTATTTGTAAAATCGCTGTTTGAGTATCCTGAAAACGGGCTTTTCAGTATAGTGATTTTACTAAACATTAACAATAAAGGAGTGCATAGTGGCCCGTATAGCAGGCATTAACATTCCTGATCAGCAACATGCTGTAATTGCATTACAAGCAATTTATGGTATCGGAAATACCCGCGCTAAGACAATTTGTGCTGAAGCTGGTATTCCAGAACATGTTAAGATCAGAGAACTATCTGAAGATCAGATTGAAAAGTTACGTGAACAAGTCGCTAAATTCACAGTTGAAGGTGATTTGCGTCGTGAAGTAACTATGAGTATCAAGCGTTTATTAGACCTTGGTTGTTATCGTGGCATGCGTCACCGTCGTGGACTTCCGGTTCGTGGTCAACGCACTAAGACTAACGCTCGTACCCGTAAGGGACCGCGTAAGCCAATCAAGAAATAATTGAGGTATAATTAAATGGCAAAGACACCTGTTCGTACACGTAAACGTGTTAAAAAGCAAGTTTCTGATGGTATAGCTCATATTCATGCATCATTTAACAATACAATCGTAACTATTACCGATCGTCAAGGTAATGCGTTGGGTTGGGCAACCGCTGGTGGTTCTGGTTTCCGTGGCTCTCGTAAGTCAACACCTTTTGCAGCTCAGGTAGCAGCAGAACGTTGTGCTGAAGCCGTCAAAGATTACGGAATCAAGAATCTGGAAGTTATGGTAAAAGGACCTGGTCCTGGTCGTGAGTCAACAATTCGTGCATTAAATGCAGCGGGTTATCGCATCACTAATATTACTGATGTTACTCCGATTCCTCATAACGGTTGTCGTCCACCAAAGAAACGTCGTGTTTAATTTTGTTAAACATTGAATGTTTAGGATTATTGGAGAAATAAAATGGCAAGATATTTGGGACCAAAGCTCAAATTAAGTCGTCGTGAAGGTACAGATTTATTCCTTAAATCTGGAGTCCGAGCGGTTGATAGTAAATGTAAATTAGAACAAGCTCCTGGACAACATGGTGCGCGTAAACCGCGTTTATCAGATTATGGTGTTCAGTTACGTGAGAAACAAAAAGTTAGACGTATTTATGGAATCTTAGAACGTCAATTCCGTAATTATTACAAAAATGCTGCGCGTATTAAAGGCAATACCGGGGAAAACCTACTTGGTCTTTTAGAGCGTCGTTTAGATAACGTTGTTTATCGTATGGGATTTGGTGCAACTCGTGCTGAAGCTCGTCAATTAGTTAGTCATAAAGCTGTTCTTGTTAATGGTCAGGTAGTGAACATTGCTTCTTATCAGGTTTCACCAGAAGATGTAATTAGTGTTCGCGAAAAATCAAAAAAACAAGCACGTATTAAAGCCGCTTTAGAGTTAGCTGAACAACGTGAAAAACCAACATGGTTAGAAGTTGATGCTAGCAAAATGGAAGGTGTATTTAAACGCTTACCAGAACGTTCAGATTTATCTGCTGACATCAACGAACATTTGATCGTCGAACTTTACTCTAAGTAAAGTTTAGCACTTAAGAGAGGACATAATGCAGGGTTCTGTAACAGAGTTTTTAAAACCTCACCTAGTTGATGTTGTTCAATACAGTCAAACTCATGCTAAAGTGACTTTAGAGCCACTTGAGCGTGGTTTTGGTCATACTTTAGGTAATGCACTACGCCGCATTTTATTATCATCTATGCCGGGACATGCAGTAACCGAAGTTGAAATTGACGGTGTTCTGCATGAGTACAGTACTAAAGAAGGCGTTCAAGAAGATGTGCTTGATATTTTGCTTAATTTAAAAAAATTAGCGGTTCGAGTGCATAATAAAGATGATGTTATGCTGACTTTAAATAAATCAGGTATTGGTGCTGTAACTGCATCAGATATCACTCATGATGGTGATGTTGAAATTGTTAATCCTGATTTAGTAATTTGTCATCTTACTGATGCCAATGCTTCAATTAGTATGCGTATTCGTGTACAACGAGGACGTGGTTATGTCCCTGCTTCTGCTCGTGTCAAGTCAGAAGATGAAGATCGACCAATTGGTCGTTTGTTAGTTGACGCATGTTATAGTCCTGTTGAGCGTATCGCTTATTCTGTCGATGCTGCTCGTGTGGAACAGCGTACAGATTTAGACAAACTTGTTATCGATATGGAAACAAATGGTACTATCGATCCTGAAGAGTCTATCCGTCGTGCATCAACAATTTTGGCTGAACAACTTGAAGCTTTCGTTGATCTACGTGATGTACGTCAACCAGAAGTTAAAGAAGATAAACCGGAGTTCGATCCAATTCTTTTACGTCCAGTAGATGACTTGGAATTAACCGTTCGGTCTGCTAATTGCTTAAAAGCAGAAGCAGTTCATTATATTGGTGATTTAGTGCAACGTACTGAAGTTGAGTTGCTTAAAACTCCTAATCTTGGTAAGAAATCACTTACTGAAATTAAGGATGTGCTCGCATCTCGTGGTTTATCTTTAGGCATGCGTCTTGAGAATTGGCCACCAGCAAGTATTGTTGAAGACTAAGATAAAATTTATAAGAAGGATAAAGTTATGCGCCATCGTAAAAGTGGTCGTCAACTGAACCGAAATAGCAGCCATCGTCAAGCAATGTTTCGTAACATGACTAGTTCACTTGTTGAACATGAAATCATCAAAACTACATTGCCTAAAGCAAAAGAGTTGCGTCGTGTTGTTGAACCGTTAATTACGCTAGCCAAAAGCGATAGCGTAGCTAATCGCCGTTTGGCATTTGCTCGTATCCGTGATAAAGATACAGTGAAAAAATTATTTTCAGATTTAGGTCCACGTTTTGCTACCCGTCCAGGCGGTTATGTACGTATTCTTAAATGTGGTTTCCGTGATGGAGATAATGCTCCAATGGCTTATATTGAATTAGTTGATCGCCCTGCGGTAGAAGAAGCAGAAGTAGCAGCTGAATAATTATAAAATCATTGTGTACAAAAACCGGCTATATGCCGGTTTTTTATTAGTAAAATAAATTTTCTGTTTTATAAGAGATTTAATTCTTAAGTAATGACTTATTAATTTTATTATTGAGTTTTGAGTTATAAATTAAAAGGGAATCCCTATAAGATACAGCAATATACATTAATAATGTGGCGGTGGGGTCTCTTCAGACAAGCTAGCAATATTTGATACTTGTGTTGCTTGAAGTTTTTGCGATAATAATGTTAATTGTTCTTTAAGTTTACTGATATCAGATTGTAGATTAACTACCATCTGATTTAATTCTTCAATGGTCATTTCTTGAAATGCAACTTTTGTTTCTAGTAATTCTAATTGATGTTTCATAAAGTGTTTTTGTGGATTCTATTCAATTTTTCATATTGTAAGCAAAAAGACCTATGAAATCCATCCTCGTTCGGCAAAAGAGACGTATTCCCCCTTACCTATTACAAGATGATCAACAATTCGGATATCAATTAGTTCACAAACTTGCTCTATTTTTTGAGTTAATACACGATCTGCTTGACTTGGTTCAGCCATCCCAGATGGATGATTATGCGCTAAAATCAAACCCGCAGCGTTATGTTGCAATGCTCGTCTAGCAACTTCTCGTGGATGCACTTCGACACAATTATAAGTACCAATAAACATTTCTTCAGATGTAATTACTTGATTTTGATTATTTAAAAAAACTACCATAAAAATCTCACGATCTTTATTTGCTAATCGACTAGCTAAGTAATGATGAGTTAAGGATGGTGAAGAAAGAAAGTTTTCGTTTGCCATTTTAACTTTAAGGTATCGGTGTGAAAGTTCAATGACTGCTTTTAATTGTGTGTATTTTACTGTTCCTAATCCATTTTTTTTACAAAATTCACTATGGCTTGCATTAATTAAATTATACAAAGAACCAAATTCACTTAATAATTTTTGCGATAACTGTAAAACAGGTAAGTTACGTGTACCAGTACGTAAAAATAACGCTAGTAATTCAGCATCACTTAATGTTTCTACTCCAAATTTCAAAAGCTTTTCTCTGGGCATTAATGTTGTGGGTAGTGAAGACATAATACAATTCCTATTATTCAAAACTGAATTATTAATGGAATAATAGATAAGATAAAATAATAAGTAGAAATATTATGAGTTATTTCACAAAAAAATGAGAAACTTTGCACCATACAAAAAAAGCGCCTAATGGCGCTTTAGAATATTATAATCGTTATCGAAAAAATCAATGACAACCACAACCACCGTGACCACCACCACAACAACCTTGATTATCATCTTCTTCGTGATCGTGTCCACCACAGCCACAACCGTCATGTCCATGATCGTGACCATGTTCACCATGAATATGTCCATGAGCAATTTCTTCTTCTGTTGCTTCACGGATAGCTAATACTTCTCCGGTAAACTTCAAATCTTGACCTGCTAACATATGATTGCCATCGATAGTGATATTATCTCCATCAATTGCTGTTATTTCCACTGGTAGCGGTCCATGCTGAGTATCAGCAAAAAAGCGCATACCAACTTCTAATTCATCTACACCAACAAAAACATCTCGTGGAACATTTTGTACAAGTGCATCATTAAAATCACCATAAGCATTAATTAGCTCAACATCAAATTTATCACCGATTTGACGACCTTCTAATGCTTTTTCCAAATCTGGTAATAAGTTTTCTGCTCCATGCAAATATTCACAAGGTGCGGCTTTAGTTGCTTCATCAACCAATACACCATCTTTAGTTCGAACTTGAAAAGCTAAACTGACAACTTTATTTTTTGCTATTTTCATTTTTTCTCCAATAAACTTTTATTGAGCAAATTAAGGTAGATTTTAACGGAAAAAATCTAATCTGTATGCTATTTTCTTCTGAAAAAATTTGAGGTGAAAATTAGAAGATTTCTTTTGAATCTTCAGTAAGATTTTTTTTAAAAGCGATGCTTAAATTGGTTAATATTTGTAATATGTCTACTAATATTTTATATTGCTTTGTATAAATCTGTCATTGCTAAATTAAAGTTATTCTGTTTTAGAAATTAATCATTCATTGTTGTAATTAAATAAATTATAGATAACTTATTTAATTAATTAAAAATTTGAAACTAACTAAAAATGATAAGGAGTGATTGTGTTAAATATAAATCAATATTTTAATGGTAAAGTGCAGTCCATTGGTTTTCAAAATGCCTCTCTTGGCCAAGCTTCTATTGGAGTAATGTTACCTGGTGAGTATATTTTTAGCACCGACAAACCAGAAGAAATGACCGTGATTACTGGTTCATTAAAAGTATTATTACCTACAGCAAAGGATTGGCAGATTTTTGAAGTAGGGCAGGTTTTCCATATCGCAGGAGAAAGCCAATTTGATGTTGTAGTTGTAGAACCTACTGCTTATTTGTGTCGATATTTAGCAAAATATTAAATTTCCCATAATATTTTTGCAATATTTAATTCATCAGTTTTAGTTGGTGGTAGACATAAATATAAGCGACTATCCGTTTTTTAGCTGATTTTTATTTTGCTATGAAATATTCTCCCGTAATTTCACGGGAGAATAACGGTATTGGGAACTATTTAAGTTCTAACTCATTCATTGCTGCGATACTAAATCCGCCATCGACGTGTACCACTTCACCAGTAATTCCTGATGCAAGGTCTGAACATAAAAAGGCTGCTGAATTACCCACATCTTCTATTGTTACTGTACGACGAATAGGAGTAACCGATTCGCAGTGAGATAACATCTTTTTGAAGTCTTTAATGCCTGATGCGGCAAGTGTACGAATTGGGCCTGCTGAAATTGCGTTAACACGAACTCCTTCTGGTCCCATGGCGTTTGCCATATAACGAACATTAGCTTCAAGTGAAGCTTTAGCTAATCCCATTACATTATAGTTAGGAATTGCACGTTCAGCACCAAGATACGAAAGTGTTACTAATGCTGAATTTGGATTTAACATTGATCGACATGCTTTTGCCATAGCAACAAAGCTATAAGAACTAATATCATGTGCGATAGCAAACCCTTGACGCGTAACCGCATTAACATAATCACCATCTAATTGGTCACCAGGAGCAAAAGCGATTGCATGCACAAATCCATCAAATTTGTCCCATGTTTTTGCTAATTCAGTAAAAAGTTCAGTGATGCTTTCATCATGTGACACATCACATGGTAAGACGATTTTAGAACCAAAATCCGCTGCAAACTCTTCAACGCGTGTTTTTAATTTATCATTTTGATAAGTAAAAGCTAATTCAGCCCCTTCACGATGCATAGCTTGTGCAATACCATAAGCAATAGAACGATTACTGGCAACACCAGTAACTAGTATGCGCTTACCTACTAAAAATCCCATAATTTTTCCTCTAATATTTTTACTACATAGTTTAGGATAGTGATGATTATATGTTGATAAAGCTAACTTCGCCACAAAAATTCATTTTTTGAGTGGTTGTTTTCAGTTCCATAGCTTAAAACAAGCGTTGTTAATTTTATTAATAGTTGACTATAATAGTAAACTATTATCGTTTGTAGATGGTGAAATTATTATGGAAAATTTAGTTTGTTATAAAACGTTACCCGTTTGGAATGTTAAAAAACTGCCACAAATGTTTTGCGAACAACACAATACACAAGTTGGAACATGGGCAAAATTGACAATCATTGCTGGTTATTTAGATTTTGAGTTATTAACTGAACAAGGTGAAGTTTTAACTCGGAACCATTACGATATACAACACCAACCTCCATTTATCGCACCTCAGCAATGGCATCGTATTGCTGGAGTTTCTGATGATTTACAATGTCAATTAGCTTTTTATTGTCAACCCGAAGACTATACACATAAAAAGTATCAAATGACAAAAACACATTCTGAAGTAATATCTGCTTGCCATATTGTACCGGTTGGAAAAGCACTCGATCTTGGTTGTGGTTCTGGACGTAATTCTCTATATTTACAGCTGTTAGGGTTTGATGTTGATGCAGTTGATAAATCCGAATTAAGTATAAATAATTTAGAGCAAATTATTAATAGTGAGCATTTACCTCGCATTAATGCTGATGTTTATGATATTAACCAAGCTAATTTACAAGGTGAATATGATTTCATTATTTCTACTGTAGTTATGATGTTTTTACAATCAGACCGAATTGCAGACATTATTGATAATATGCAATTAGTTACTAAATCAGGTGGATATAATTTAATTGTTTGTGCTATGTCTACTGAAGATTATCCTTGTCAGCTTGGATTTTCATTCACATTTAAAGAGAAAGAATTGCTTCATTACTATCAAAATTGGGATATTTTAAAGTATAACGAAGATGTTGGTGAATTACACAAAACGGATATTTATGGTAATCGAATTAAATTAAGATTTGCTACACTTTTAGCTAAAAAACGATAAATATTACAGGATAGCATCCCGTAATATTAATATGTTTAAATTGTTATTCGTTTACATTGAGTCTTTTATCAACCTCAAACCAAGCTTTACGAGAATTTAATAGATCTTGTGCTGACATAGGTTTTTTACCCGCAGGTTGTAGCAGTGTCATATTTAATGCTCCTTCACTGGTTGCAATACAAATTCCAGTTTTATCAGCCTGCAAAATGGTACCAACAGGTTTATTGTGATTAATTGCAATAGCTTGTGCTTGCCATACTTTAACCAATTCATTATTAACTTCAAAATAACTTACAGGCCAAGGATTAAAGGCTCGTACACAGCGCTCAAGTTGCTGGGCAGAAAGATGCCAATCTAATTTGGCTTCTTGCTTTGACAGTTTTTTAGCATAAGTTGCTTGCGAAGGATCTTGTTTTTCAGGGTGAATATTGCCTTCACTGATTAAATCTAGTGTTTTGAGTAAGGCCTTTGGACCAAGTTTAGCCAATTTATCGTATAATGAAGCGCTTGTATCAGTTGGTTCAATGTTACAGTTTAGTTTATATAACATATCACCAGTATCAAGGCCTGCATCCATTTGCATAATGGTTATACCAGTTTGTTTATCACCAGCCCAGCAAGCTCGTTGAATTGGGGCTGCTCCACGCCATCTTGGTAATAACGAACCATGCACATTTAAGCAGCCAAGTTTTGGCGTATCTAATACTGATTGTGGCAAAATCAATCCATAAGCTACAACAATCATAATATCAGCATTAAGATCACTAATAATTTTTTGATCTTCTGATGATTTAAGCGTTGCCGGTTGATAAATCGGAAGATTATTTTCTAACGCTAATTGTTTAACCGGACTAGCTGTTACTTTGTTGCCACGGCCAGCAGGACGGTCAGGTTGTGTAAAAACTGCAATCACATTATGATTAGAGTCAATTAATGCTTTTAAATGAGTGGCTGCAAAGTCAGGTGTACCGGCAAAAATAATATTTAACGGTTTAGTTGTCTGTTGCATAAGTTTTATATCCATAATAAAAAATAATGATTATAGTTGAAATTTCGTTGAGAATCTTTAAACAAAAAAGGTGCCATTATTTATTACTGAAAGCACCTTATTATCATATAGGGTTGTGTTATATAAAATTAGTAGCAAAATTATAAAGGTAGGTTACGTTTAATCATTGCTTCTTTATAGGTATCGAAAACTTTATGTTGCAATTTTAAACCATATTGATAAAAGATCCCAAATATAAAAAATGCCCACATTGTATTATCTTGATTTTTTTTGGACATATTGTAGTTTTTTGTTAATTCCTCATCGCTCATTTCTCCTGATTCAACAAGTTTTATAATTCTTTGGCAATAAAGCTTATTCATAAGTCCAACAAATGTTGCTAAACCGATAAAAATAGCGGCAACAACGATAAGAGCCATAATAGTTTGTATGATATCACTCATTTTTTAACACCTTTATCTTCCTATAATTCAATTAATTATTTTTAATAATATATTTTTCAACCAATAAATTTTAACAAAACGTTTGTTATAAGCAATCAAAACATCATTAATTTTTAAAATGGAAAAAATATAGGTACTAGAGCAATGTCTACTACCATCACCAAAAATGTTAATGGTATGCCAACTTTAACAAAATCAATAAAACTGTATCCACCAGGCGCAACAACCATGGTTTTAACTGGCGAAGAAACAGGTGTAATAAATGACGCAGATGTTGCAATGGCGACAGTCATGGCAAAAGGATAAGGTGAATAATTAAATTTTACTGCTAAATCAATTGCGATTGGAGCAATCAAAATTGCAGTTGCAGTATTAGAAATAAATAACCCTACTGTTGAGCATAATAAAAAGATAAAGGTTAATACTATGTATGGACCAAAAGATCGTAGATGAATTTCTAGCCATTCAGATATTAGCGAAATTCCTCCCGTTTTATTTAAAGCTACAGCAAAAGGCATCATCCCAATAATTAAAATCAATGTTGGCCAATGAATGGATTTATAAGCATTGGCCATGTCAATACAACGAGTAGCTCCCATTAATAGACAGGCAATAAGTGCAGCAACGACATTTGGTACAATACCTGTTACCATCAATAGAATCATTATCGCCAAATTTATTAAAGCTGCGGGGGCTTGTGAGCTTGCAGGAGCGATATCGTCAATATCTGCAGGGTAATCTAAGACCACAAAATCATTAGTACGTGTCTGCAGTTTTTGAATTGATCCCCAATCTCCACAGACCAATAATGTATCACTCATTTCTAAACGTTCTTGGAATAAGTTATTTGTTTCAACTGGAGCGTGATTGCGCCAAATACCAATTACTGTTAGAAAGTATTTTCCTCTGAAATCTATTTCATTGAGTGTTTTACCACATAGTGTTGATTCTGGTAGTAGTGCAACTTCGGCCATGCCAACTTCTTTAACTTGTTCAGAAAAATATTCACCGCGTAAAATTTTAGGTTCCAGATTATTTGTTGTCAGAAATGTTCGGTAATCGGCTTCTGAATGCGACATATCTAATAATAAGATATCATTTTCACGAAATTCGGTTGAACCATTTACTGGTATTAATACTTTATGAAATTTACGCCAACGTTCAATACCGATAACATTAACACCATGTTTAGTACGCAAGTGTAAACCATCAATAGTTCGTCCTACAAAAGGCGAACCGGCCAGTATTTGTGCGCGGTGAGCACGACCAATTAATTTATAGTCTCGAATTAAATCAGTTATTTTTCGTCTTTGTGGTTGAATATTAGTTGGTGTAACCTGTTCTGCAGTAAGCAACCAATTGCGTGTTAATATACAATAAATAACGCCAACAATTAAAACACCAATACCAATTGGCGTAATTGAGAAAAATCCAAACTCTTCAAGTGCGGCACGACTTAGTTCACTATTTACTACTAGATTGGGGGCGGTGGCAACCAATGTCATCATGCCACTAATTAATGCTGCAATACAAAGAGGCATCATTAGTTTTTTTGCATGAATACCTGTATGATTAGCAATACTAATAGCAACAGGAATAAAAATAGCAACAACGCCTGTTGAGCTCATCACTGAGCCAAGTAAAGCGACGCCTAACATGATACAAGTGATAATACGAATATCATTTTGGCCAGCTATTTTCAGAATATATTCGCTCATCTTGTATGAAATACCCGTTCTTACTAGGCTTTCACCAATAACAAAAAGTAGTGCAATTAAGATAATATTGGGGTCACTAAATCCAGATAGAGCTTCAGCAGGCGTTAACACACCTGTCATGGTGATAGCCGTAATGGTAAGTAGTGCAATTATGTCCATTCTTAATTTGCTAAGTGAAAATAAGATAATGGCAATAAGAAGCAATATACAAACAACGATGAGAGGATAATATTGGGTTAAATAATCAGGCAAAAAAGCAGCAGTAAATGACATTAAGCCATGCTCAGATGACAAGTTTTTCACAAAAATAACTCAATGAAGTAGGTTTTATTTTATACATAATACCTTGATTTATTGTAATAGGGAATATTTTCTATTGCTGTTTATTTAACAATAATTGATCATTTATTACCTATTTAACATTTTTTGCTATTTTTTTCATAACTCATTCGCTTTAACAAAACTTAGGTGTAATTTACTGAAATTAACTTATTCAACCGATAACCCTTGTTTAGGAGAGAATATGTCATCAAAGAAAACAGTTGCACAAATTATAGTTGATATTTTAGGTGAAGCAGGTGTTAAACATTGTTATGGTATTGTAGGCGACACATTAAATCAAATTACCTCCGCTATTAAAAAAAGTGATATTGAATGGGTTCATGTACGCCATGAAGAAGTTGGTGCTTTTGCTGCTGGAGCAGAAGCTTATCTTACCGATCAAATTACCGCTTGTGCTGGTTCTTGTGGACCCGGTAGTCTACATTTTATTAATGGTATTTATGAAGCACAAAGAAATAGAGTACCCGTTATTTTATTAGCGAGTCAGTTAATTACTTCGCAACAAGGAAACGATTTTCCACAAGAAGTTGATTTTGAAGCAGTATATAAAAATTGTTCTGTATTTTGTCGGGAAATTAGTGATGCTACGCAAGTAAGAGAAATCACTACTGCGGCTATTCAAGGCGCTATTAATCAACGCGGTGTTGCGGTGTTGGTGATTCCTTATAATATTAGTTTAGAGAAAATAGAAGATAAATGTGGTCACAAGATTTACCATCCTAAACCAATAATACGCCCATCATATAAAGAGTTGGCTGAAATTGCAGATATTATAAATAAAAATCAAAAAGTGACCATCTTTGCTGGTCAAGGTGTATATGATGCTCATAATGAGCTTATTGCATTTGCCGAAAAAATAAAATCTCCTATTGTACATACCTCTAGAGGTAAAGATTTTGTTGAATATGATAATCCATATAATGTCGGTATGACTGGAATGTTTGGTGTTAAATCAGGAACGATGGCAATTAAAGAGTGTGAAGTTCTTATTCTGCTTGGTACTGATTTTGCATGGCCTCAATTTTATCCAAATAATGCCACAATTATTCAAATTGATATTGATGCAACTCACTTAGGACGACGTCATTCAGTAAATGTTGGTGTTGTTGGTAGCTGTAAACCAACTTTAGCTGCTTTGTTGCCTTTAGTTAACGAAAAGCATGATACTAAATTTTTAGAAACATGTCGAACATTGTATAGTAGTGCTATGAGTAAGTTGAATAAAAAAGCATTACCCTCCAAATCTACTATCCATCCCCAATATTTAACTGAATTAATTGATAAATATGCAACCGATGATGCTGTGCTTTGTGCCGATGTTGGTTCGGCTATGGTTTGGGCTTGTCGACACTTTAATACTAATGGCAAAAGACGAACTGTAATTAGTTTAAAACATGGCACCATGGCCAATGCTATGCCACAAGCTTTAGGTGTTCAAAAAGCGTTTCCTAATCGTCAAGTGATCACCTTATCAGGTGACGGTGGTATTAGTATGTTATTGGGCGATTTATTAACGACAATCCAAGAAAAATTACCGATAAAAATAATTGTACTTAATAATAGTTCACTTAACTTTGTAGAATTAGAACAAAAAGTAGAGGGTTTGGTTAATCACTATACTGATTTACAGAATCCAAATTTTGCCAAAGTAGCGGAATCGATGGGATTATTTTCAATAAGAGTTGATGATTCAGATTTACTTGAAGCTGCAATGCAATCATTTTTAACCCATAGTGGTCCAGCGCTTTTGGACGTTAAAACCAGTACGGATGAACTTGTTATGCCACCTGAGATAAAGGCTTCGCAAGTCATGGGGATGGCACTTTATAGTATGAAAGCTTCTTTGAGTGGGAAAATAGGTGATGTAATGAATTTATTGGTTGATAACTTTATCAAGAAATAATTTATAAAGTTATTATTAATAATTTTTGTCAAAAAGTTTCAGGTTAAGGGTACGTTTCAGTATATTTTTACTGATTTCTGCCGCATATTGCGGCAGAACTATTAATTTAGAAACTTACTGCACCTTCTTCAGCAGAAGTTAAATTTTCCCGAATAATAGTAAACAGTTCTCGTCCATAACCAATATGTGAATTTGATAAATCAAAGCGATGAGGTTGGCGCTTAGCTAGCTCTGTCTCGTCTACTAATAACGTTATTTCGCCAGTCTGTCCATTAACTCTTATCATATCTCCATTTTTTATTTTACTTAATAAGCCACCATCATAGGCTTCAGGTGTTACATGTATTGCTGCCGGTACTTTACCTGATGCCCCTGATAATCTACCATCGGTTAACAAAGCAACCTTATATCCTCGATCTTGCAAAACTCCCAATGGTGTTATCAATTTATGCAGTTCAGGCATACCGATTGCTTTAGGGCCTTGATAACGAACTACTACTACACAATCTTTATCTAACTTGCCGGCTTTATAGTCATCATCTAAGTCATATTGACTATTAAAGACAACGGCAGGAGCTTCAATGATCTGATGTTCTGGAGCAATAGCTGAAGTTTTCATTACTGCTCTACCAATGTTGCCTGACATTACTTTTAATCCACCATGTGAATTAAAAGGTTTTTTTATTGATGTAATAACATTTTCATCTAATGATTGATTTGGACCCTCTCGGAAAATAAGTTTACCATTTTCTAAAATTGGCTCTTTGATGTAATGGCTCAATCCTCGTCCCACAACCGTTTCAACATCTTCGTGTAATAAACCACCTTCAAGTAATTCTCTAACCAATAATGAAGTCCCACCTGCAGCTTGAAAATAGTTAATATCAGCAGGCCCATTTGGATAAATTCGACATAAAAGTGGTATGACTGTTGAAAGTTCTGAAATATCGTCCCAATTAACAATAATGCCGGCAGCTTTAGCTATTGCCACTATATGCATTGTTAAGTTAGTTGAACCACCCGTTGCAAGTAATGCAATTAAGCCATTAACGATGACTCTTTCATCAACCATTTTTCCAATAGGCATATAATTACCTGATTGCTTAGTCAGGCGAGTAATCTGTTTAGCTGCTGCATTGGTTAATTCGAAACGTAAAGCTGTTTCTGGATTGACAAATGCAGATCCCGGCAAGTGTAATCCCATTAATTCAATCACCATTTGGTTACTGTTTGCTGTTCCATAAAAAGTACAAGTACCACTAGAATGATAAGATGCAGCTTCTGACTCTAATAAATCTTCACGCGAGGCTTTTCCCTCAGAGTAGAGTTGACGAATACGAACTTTTTCTTTATTTGATAGTCCAGATGGCATTGGTCCTGCGGGTACAAAAATTGCGGGCAGATGACCATAGGTTAAAGCTCCAACTAATAAACCCGGTACAATTTTATCGCATATGCCAAGATATAATGCACCATCAAACATATTATGTGAAAGACCCACAGTAACCGACATTGCAATGATATCTCGGCTTATTAATGACAGCTCCATTCCTGGCTCACCTTGAGTTACACCATCACACATTGCTGGTACTCCCCCTGCCATTTGTCCAACGGCTCCAACTTCATTTAATACTTTGCGAATTTGTTCAGGGTAGAGTTCATAAGGTTTATGCGCTGAAAGCATATCGTTGTAAGAACTAATAATACCGATATTACTTTTCAAGATATTTTTTAAATCATTCTTATCTTCAATACAACAAGCTGCAAAACCATGTGCTAAATTGCTACATGGTAATTTAGAGCGGGTGACTTTATTAAGTGTTGCATCTTCTATTTTTTGCAGATAGGCTGTGCGAGTAGCTTTGGAACGTTCAATAATTCGCTGTGTTACATTTTTGACAGTTGGATTCACATTAACCTCTTGTATAATTTTATTTTATATTCTATTTATCGCGCTGGCATATTGTGCATATAACTTGTTGGGTATCATGCACAACTCTTTCTAATGGTTGTTCTATATTGACGATATACACATCTTTTTCATCAGCGGCTGGTTCTTCAAGAGTGTCAAATTGCGATTGCAACATCCCTGTTTTTTGATAATGCCCCTTTCGTTTTGCTAAACGATCAGCGATTACATCATAACTACCTTTTAAATAAATAAAGTGTACATTTTCGTTTTCGCCACGGATGATATCTCTATATTTTCGCTTTAAAGCTGAGCAGATGATAATAGAAATATCATTAACGTTGCTCATTGCAAATGCGGCATTACTAATCAAATTAAGCCAAGGAAAACGATCTTCGTCATTTAATGGTGTTCCACTACGCATTTTTAAGATATTCGCTTTAGGATGTAAAAAATCACCATCAAGAAATGCTGCATCAAGGTTGTATGAAACTTGTTTGGCAACTGCGGATTTACCACTGCCAGAAACCCCCATTAATACAAAAACTTGTTTATTATTTTTCGTCACAGTGGCTCCTTAATTGAAATGTTGTTACGGGTAACATTTTTACATATTAGGTTTTTTTTTCAATTTAAAAAACTCCTTTTTGTGATCATGATCATATTTTTCCTCATAAACATAAATAATCACGAAATTAAGTTTTGATCTTTATTTTAAAAAATAGATTTCGATCACAAAAATATAAAAGTCTGTTTGCTTTTTAATTCGAAAGTAAATAATCTTTCGTTATATATTTTGTTTTCGAAAGTAAAATGAAAGAATTTAATAGAAGTACAACAATGGAGATTAAATATGAACAAGTGTCAGCTTCTTTTCGAAGACAAGCTCAAATTTGACAATCAGCAAGAAGTATTAACTTATATTAGTGAGCATTTACAGCAAAAAAAAATTGTCAAAAAGAGCCACTTAAAAGCTTTAATTGAAAGAGAAGCTTTATTTCCAACAGGTATTGCCCTTGATGGTTATGCTGTAGCGATTCCACATTGTGAGGCTGAACATGCTAATACACCCGCAATTTTTATTATTCGCACTCAAAGTCCAGTCGCTTTTAATCGAGCTGATGATGACTGTACTGTTGATGTTTCCCTCATTATTTCATTAGTTGTAACTTCCCCTGAAGATCAACTTGATTTGTTGAAAGCACTTTTTTCAAATTTACAAAATAAAGAATTCTATCACTTCTTATTAAAAGCGCCACAAGATGAAATTACAGAGCGTTTTAGTAAAGTGATATTTAATTAAAAAGTTATTTAGGAGGCATTATGAAAAAGAAGATTATTGTTGCATGTGGTGGTGCAGTTGCAACATCAACTTTAGCTGCAGAAGAGATAAAAGATTTATGTAAAGAAAATAATATCGAATTAGATCTTATTCAATGTCGGATTAATGAAATTAACACCTTTATTGATGATGTCGATTTAATTTGTACTACAGCAAGAATGGATCAGACTTTTGGTGATATTCCAATTGTACATGGCATGCCTTTTGTTTCAGGTGTTGGGATAGATCAGCTAAAAGATAAAATTTTATCTATATTGAAAGGATAAATCTATGTTTACTGAAATTATGCAGTACATTTTGGATCTTGGTCCATCAGTAATGTTACCCATTGTCATTATTCTATTTTCATTAGCATTAAGAATGAAAGTGGGTGATGCTTTAAAAGCGGGCATTCATATTGGTATAGGATTTGTTGGTATTGGTTTAGTTGTTGGTTTACTAACAAGTTCAGTTGGTCCAGCTGCTCAAGCTATGGCCGAAAGATTTGATATCAGTTTGAATGTGGTTGATGTTGGATGGCCAGGTGCTGCACCGATGACTTGGGCATCACAAATAGCCTTGGTTGCGATACCTATTGCGATCGCAGTGAATATTGTCATGTTATTGGCAAAATTAACACGAGTCGTTAATGTCGATATTTGGAATATATGGCATATGACATTCTCTGGGGCACTTGTTTATATTGCAACAGGTTCCTACTGGTTAGGTATTGCAGGTGTTATTGTTCATGCCATTATTGCGTATAAATTAGGTGATTGGTTTTCTAAAGATACTAAAGAGTTTTTTGAACTTGAAGGGATTGCCGTTCCTCATGGTACATCAGCTTATTGTGGTCCAATTGCGGTGTTTGTCGATGCTGTAATTGAAAAAATACCAGGGATTAATAAGATTAATTTTAATGCTGTAGATATGCAAAAACGGTTTGGTGCGTTTGGTGAACCAGTAACGGTTGGTTTATTTATGGGCATTATGTTAGGACTTTTAGCTGGATATGGTGTGAAAGAAACATTACAACTCGCTATTCAGACAGCTGCGGTAATGTTATTAATGCCACGTGTAATTAAACCGATTATGGATGGCTTAACACCAATATCTAAACAAGCTCGTAAACATCTACAATCAAAATTTGGTGGACAAGATTTTCTCATTGGTTTAGATCCTGCCTTATTATTAGGACATTCAACAGTTGTTTCTGCTAGTTTAATTTTCATACCACTAAGTATTTTTATTGCCATTATTTTACCAGGCAATGAAGTTTTACCATTTGGTGATTTAGCTACTATTGGCTTTTTTATCGCAATGGGTGTGGCTGTTCATCAAGGTAATTTGTTCAGAATCATTATTTCAGGTTCAATCATTATTGCTATCACGCTTTGGATTGCTACACAAATGGTTCCTTTGACAACTCAACTAGCAATCAATGCCGGTACTGTCGCTGATGGTAGTAGTATTAGTGTAGGAGCAATGGATCAAGGTGGCTCACCAATTACCTATATTATGGTTCAGCTAGTGAACTTAAAACAACCTATTGGCTTTGCTTTTATTGGATTGTTTTACCTCTTCTGCCTATTTTTAACATGGAAGCGAGCTAAAAGATATGAGCTATTTTTAAAAGAACAACAAATAGCACAATCAGATGAAATAAAAAAATAGCCCATAAATCGTATAAATAAATGTAATTTTAAGGCTTTCACTGAATAAGCAGTGAAAGTCATCTCTCAAAATAATTTGATTACTAATTAAGGAAAATAAAATGAAAGCGGTTATTGTCAATGAAGGGGGATCTCTATCTATAGAAGATATTGACATACCCAAAATTACATCTCCAGATCAAATTTTAGTAAAAGTTGCTTATTGTGGATTATGTGGATCCGATATTCCTAGAATCTTCCATCATGGAGCACATTTTTACCCTATTACGCTTGGACATGAATTTAGTGGCACTGTCATTGAAATAGGCGATGATGTAACTGAGTTTGACATTGGTGATTTAATTTCTTGTGTACCATTGTTACCATGTTTTAAATGTGATGAGTGCCAAAAGCATTACTATTCACTTTGTAAAAATTATACTTTTGTGGGTTCAAGAATAACAGGAGGTTTTGCTGAATATATTGTATTAAATAAAAAAAATGCATTTAAATTACCAAAACAGGTAAGTGCTCTTGAAGGCGCCTTTTTTGAGCCGATGACAGTTGGAATGCACGCACTATTATTAGCGGGTGGCTGCCAAAATAAACATGTCGTAATTGTTGGAGGTGGAACAATCGGTCTGCTTGCTATGCTTTGTGCCAAGGCAATGGGTGCGAGTTCTATTACCGTTTTAGATATTAATGATGAACGACTAAATCTTGCAAAACGACTAGGTGCTGATGCTACTTATAACTCTAAAAATCTTAGTTCTGATGAAATTTATCAAGCTTTATCTTACAATCGTTTTGATCAAATTGTATTAGAAACAGCTGGTTCGCCAATTACTGTCAGATTAGCCATTGAAATTGCTGGCCCTAGATCTAAAGTGGGCTTGGTTGGTACTCTCCATAATGATTTTACCTTATCAGAAAAAACGTTCGGTCTTATTTTACGAAAAGAGTTACAAATTTTAGGAAGTTGGATGAACTATTCTGCGCCATGGCCCGGTGAAGAATGGATATTGGTAAGTCAGTTTTTTGTAGAAGGTAAAATAAATCTTAATGAATTAATCGCTGTGATTGGTGATTTTAACACATTTATTCATAAAGTTAGCGATTTAAATGGGCATTCAATGAATGGCAAAATTTTATTAAATTGCGGTTAAAAGTTTGCTGTAGATTAACTATGAAAAATGAAAGCTTATCTTTTGATTTTGTTTGTTATACACTGCTTAAAAATTTTCGAAAAAGGAAATAATATGAATGCAAGTGAAAGACGTCAACAGATAATAGAATTTCTTAATATGAAAGGAACAGTATTAGTCAGTGATTTATCGGAACAATATGAGGTTTCAGAAGTCACTATCAGAACAGATCTTCGACTATTAGAGAAACAAGGTGAGCTAACACGATTTCATGGTGGCGCAACAAAAATCATCAATAATAATGATATAAAGTCATTTAAAGAGTTGCAGTTAGAAGAACGATATCAGCGATTTATTGAAGATAAAAAACGAATTGCAATTGAAGCAGTAAAACATGTTAAACAAGGCGATACTGTTATTTTAGATAGTGGTAGTACTACTATGTTAATAGCCGAAGAGCTGGTTAAATTAAAAAACATTACTGTTATAACAAATAGTCTTACCTCTGCTTTTATACTCTCTGATAATAGCGACATAATGTTATTTATGTGTGGTGGGACACTTAGGCATAAAACCCGATCTTTTCACGGAAAAATTGCTGAGCAATCGTTAGATGGTATCTCTGCTGATATTTTATTTGTTGGTGCAGATGGTATAGATGCAAAACGAGGAATAACAACCTTTAATGAAGGGTACACAATTAGCAGTGTGATGGCTAATACCGCAAAAAAAGTAATTGCAGTGCTAGATTCATCTAAGTTTGGACGAAATGGCATTAATGTGGTTTTACCACTAAATAAGCTTAATACTATTATTACAGATATCAATGTTGATGGTAAATGTAAGCAGGAATTTGGAAAACAGGGAGTTAGTTTAATCGCTGTTTAATATTTCGATTGATAATAGGGTACCTGATTAAAGTAGGTTTAATTGATCTAACGTTTTTTAAAAGATAACGAATTACAGTTTAATAATTTATGAATTGTTTCCATACTTGCTTAAAATGAATTCTATCTAAAAAGTGATCATTTAAGATTGTTGTTTCTCCCAACAATATTAATTTGTAGGTGAGAATATGATATTAACAATTACGATGAATCCTTCGGTGGATATATCATACCCATTAAGTAAATTAATTATTAATGATATTAATCGGGTATCTAATGTAAAAAAGACCGCTGGCGGTAAAGGGCTTAATGTTACTAGAGGAATTAAATTTTCAAATATATCAGTATTAGCCTCTGGTATTATTGGTGGAACAACTGGGAATTATATCCAAAAACAATTAGATGAAGATAATATTGATTATGATTTTTATATAACAAAGCAGGAATCAAGAAACTGTATTGCCATTTTACATGAAGGAAACCAAACCGAAATTTTAGAATCAGGTCCTGTGTTAGAGCTTCAGGACGCTAATCTTTTTTTAAAACACTATCAAACGTTGCTTGAAAAAGCAGATCTTGTGACCATTTCCGGATCATTACCTCAGGGTTTTCCCATCGATTTTTATGTAAGTTTAATTGAACAAGCCGATAGGCATCAAATCCCTGTTTTGCTTGACGCTTCTGGAAAAATGCTTCATGCAACACTCGTTTCCGAACATAAACCTTATTTAATAAAACCCAATAAAGAAGAATTAAAACAAGTCATCCAAATGGATATTGATGATAGTGATAACAATTCATTAATTAGAGCACTTAATCATCCTCTGCTAGATGATATTCCTTTCATTATTATTTCGTTAGGTAAAAAGGGTGCGTTTGCTCGTTGTCATGACCAATTTTATCAAGTCACAATTCCTAAAATTAATGTAGTTAATCCCGTTGGTTCAGGTGATGTCACATTAGCGGGTCTTGCGGTAAGTTTACACGAAAGCGAATCAGTAGACAGTATGCTGAAACGAGCTATGACGATGGGTATGTTAAATACGATGGAATCACAGACAGGTTTTGTCAATATGAGTAACTATGACCAATACTATCAACAAGTTAAAGTTAAAGAAATATATAAATCATAAGGTTAATTAGGAGTAAATTATGTATCTTATTTCCAGTCAAGAGATGTTAAAAAAAGCTCAGCGAGAACATTATGCCGTTCCCGCTTTTAATATACACAACCTTGAGACAATTCAAGTTGTAATTGATACAGCAAAAGATATGCAATCGCCTGTCATACTTGCAGCAACACCAGCAACGTATAACTATGCCGGCACACAGTATTTGATCAATATTTGTAAAACTGCGGCACAAATCCATCATTTTCCATTTGCATTACATTTAGATCATCATGAAAACCTGAGCGATATTAAAACTAAAATAGAGGAAGGTATTCGTTCAATTATGATTGATGCTTCTCATTATCCATTTGAAGAAAATATTGATATTGTCAGTAAAATGGTGGCATTTAGCCATAAATATAACGCAAGTGTTGAAGCTGAGCTTGGCCGTTTAGGAGGGCAGGAAGACGATTTGGTTGTTGATGATAAAGAAAGCGCATTTACCGATCCTGATGCAGCCAAAGAGTATGTAGAACGTACAGGAATTGACTCTTTAGCTGTGGCAATTGGATCTGCTCATGGCTTATATAAAGGGGAACCTAAGCTTGATTTTGAAAGATTAGCGAAAATACGTGACAAAGTTGAAGTTCCTTTGGTACTACATGGTGCTTCGGGTATTCCAGAAACAATGGTGAAAAAATCTATTTCATTGGGTATTTGTAAAGTGAATGTCGCAACAGAATTAAAAATTGCTTTTTCTGATGCTTTAAAACAAGATTTTAAAATTCATCCTGATGCTAATGATCCTAGGCATTATATGCAACCAGCTAAATCAGCAATGAAAAAAATTGTTGAAGAAAAGATTCGTATTTGTGGTAGTGCAGGGAAATTATAGTATGCAAGCAAAGGGTATTTTATTTGATTTAGATGGAACATTAGTCAATTCATTACCAGCAGTTGAGCGCTGCTGGTTAGTATTTGCTGATCGTCATAAACTTAATCATTCATATGTATTAAAAACCATTCATGGTCGTAAAGCTATCGATAATATAAAACTATTTTTGCCTAATAAACCAGAAAGTTTTATCGAACAAGAGTATCGTTGGATGGAACAATTAGAGACTGAAGATATAAAAGATATTGATGAAATATCTGGAGCCATTCATTTCTTACGGCAATTATCTTCACTTAATATTCCTTGGGGAATTGTAACTTCTGGTACCAAGAAAGTAGCTAATTCTCGCTTTAGTATTCTCAATGTAGCTAAACCAAAAGTTTTTATTACTGGTGAAATGGTCATTAATACTAAACCCGCTCCTGATGGTTATTTACAAGCAGCAAATTTACTTGGATTACCTGCTGATCAGTGTATTGTTTTTGAAGATTCTAAAGCAGGTATTGAATCTGCATTTAATGCACAATGTCAAATTATTAGTGTCAACTGTCCTAATTCATTTGATGATAATTGTATGATACATATTGAGTCTTTTGACGAGCTAGTAATAAAAAAATTAAACGAGAACGATTTTGAAATATTAAAAAGCAATACATAAAACATAATTGATAAACTTATTTATTGCTTTATTTAAATAACAGTTTAATCTCAAAGTATTTTTGCCGTGTAATTATTGATAATATGTTCAACACTTACCTAATTTGAACATATTATCAATGGAGTTACGCATTATTTATTTATATTGCCGATGATTTGTTTAAAGGTCGAAAATGAACAAAAACCCATTGTATTAGTTGGACAATTTTCCATTTCTAACGTTACTTTATGGGGTGGATTGTTACGATTTAATTGGGTCAAATTTCGGATTTGATCGGTTGATTGATAAAAATATTCAATTTTCATCAATGCTTCACCACTATGATTATCACGCCATTTTTGGAACACTACTTTGCCTCCAATTGGTGTCGTTTCAAATTGATCGGGTAGTGTATAAGATTTAATTTTTAGTGCTGAAAATAATGATGCTACATTTGAATCATGACCGACTAAAAAAGTAAATTTGGTATGATTTTTTTCTGAGAAAGTTTGATTAATATAGTTAATTAAATTTGCGGCAACCTGTTTAGCAATAACGGGTGAACCAAATAAAACAGTATTGTAATGTTCTTTTATCGCAACTAATTGTTCAAATTGTTTATTGTTTTTTATTTTTCCCCAAGCAATATCTTGCAATGGAGCGCCTTCATAATATTGTAAAATAAAAGCATCAGCGATTGATGTCCCAGTGCGAAGGGGGCCGGTTATGCCAGGTTCTTTGCCTTTTTCAATAATAATTTTGGTTGGTAAATCGGTAAAATCACACTGTTTATCGGCCAAACAATTAGTTGATTGGGTATAATTTATGATATTAGACAGATCTTGATAAGTGTTATTAAGTTTTTGATTTAACCCTTCAATACCTTTCGCATGAGCAGTTTGGTTGATTGAAATGATTGCTGCTTGTTTAAATTCAGGATTATCATCACTAATCACAGGAAAAAATACGAGATCCATAGTACCTAATTTTTCCTTATGAATAATTGGTACAATACAACCAGGAAAAGCACCAACTGTAAAGTACTGACCCGTTGCAATAGTACGTTGTAAACTGTTGGTGTAAATATACACTTCATTTTCACTTGGGCAGGTATTTTCGGTTAAAAGTTTATTATCAACCAACCATTCACTAAAGTAATGACCAAAATAGCTTTCTAATACCCCGCCGCGAGTAGTCAAATAACTGGCAGGAGTATCCCATTGTGGCCATTGATTGGGTGTAATTTTACCAAGCGTGCTTGTTGGACTGGCAAGAGGAGCTCTTAAACCATGTCGACTAAATACGACTACTTGTTCTAAAGTATAATTGTCTAATGTCTCTATTGCTTGTGCAGAAAAAGATAAAACAAAAGACAGACCTAATATTATTTTTAATTTTCGCATAAATAAAAACCTCTTAATTAACTTTTAAAGAGATAATATCACCATGATATTTCTGTTATAAGTGGTCGGTGATCACTTACAATTCCTTTAATTAAGTAGTGCGCTTTTACACTATTAATATCCAAATTTTTGATAAAGGTGTGATCGATTTCGACTTGTCCTTCTCCATCATCATCCCACATATCGCCTGACGGAAATGAGACTTTATTCCCTATTTTTTCTAATCGAGTCCAATGTGAAGTTAAATATTGCATTAGCGTGTTATCTTTACCATGATCTATGGTTGAATTAACGTATTTAGTCGGTGAACTATTGGTTGGAGTAGTATTAAAATCACCTGTCACTATTAGAGGTAATGTTGATGACTTAACATAGTCAACAATGGCTTGTGCCTGTAATGTTCTTTCTTCAAGTGATCTATAAAGATGTACTCCTATAATATTTAGTTTTTTGCCATTAATATTAACTGTTGTCATTAATGAGGTTCTTGGTTCAGGACCATCTGGTAAAGGAATATTATATGAATCAATAATAGGGTAACGACTAATAATTCCCATGCCATATTGCCCTCCATCATAATCGAAAAATGCTCCAAATTTGTAATACTTTAAATTGGCTAATTTGGCAATTTGAGCTAATTGATCAACATTGTTGGTTCTTTTGGTTTTATCATCGACTTCTTGCAATACAATAATATCTGCCCTTTCTGTGATTATTTTATCGGCAATACTTGCAGTACTAATTGTTCCATCATGTTGTTCACTATGATGTATATTAAATGACATAATTTTGATTAACTCAGCACTGGCAATGTTACTTATGCATTCTAATAATACTATAAAAGTTACAAAAATAGATTTGATAAACATTTTGACTCCTAAGAAAGCAACACCGTTGACTCTTACTTTGATAAAAAGTTTATGGATTTTTAAATCAAAATATCGGTAAGATCTGCTGATGTTTGATAAACAATATTACCATTTACAATAGTTGCCATTAGTTGATTATTTGCATTTAATAGTACTAGATTAGCTTGTTTTCCAACAGCAATATCACCCAAGTAATGATCTATACCTAATGCTTTTGCTGGATAAGAACTACCATGTAACCACGCTTGTTCAAATGAAATATTCGCATAATCTGCAAGATTGGTAACTGCACGATTTATCGTTAGAGTACTTCCCGCTAATCCCCCATCTTCTGTACGTACAACATGATCTTGTACATGTACTTTTAATTTACCCAATTGATAATCACCATCAGACATCCCTGTTGCTCTCATTGCATCGCTAATTAATAATAAGTTTTTCCCACAACATTTATGAGCAATATTAACTGCTGCAGGATGTACATGATGACCATCTATGATAATTTCAGTTTGACAATTATCTATTGTTAGGGCGGCACCAACTACGCCAGGATTACGATGATGCAAACCTGACATGCCGTTATAACAATGCACTACACCACTTGCACCAGCAAGTAGCGCCGCTTTTGTTGTTTGATAGTCCGCATTGGTATGTCCAATCATTACCCTGATATTTATTGAACGTAACCATTCTATAATTTCTAATGCATTTTGATACTCTGGAGCAAGAGCTATACACTTTAATGTGCCTTCAGCAAGATCTAACCATTTTTCTATAAGGTTGCGATCTGGGGCATGTAGTAGCGTTTCTGGATGTGCTCCTTTATGTACAGCATTAAAAAAAGGTCCTTCAAGATATGAACCTAATAAAGTTGCACCAGCGACTCCTTGCTTTATGCTATGTTTTACTTGTACTAATGCTGCCTCAATTTTTTCATGACTTTCTGTAACTGTTGTAGCTAAAAAAGCACCAATACCATGTCGTGCTAGGAAACTGCTCATTGTATTAAGGGCTTCATGGGTTGCATCCATTGTATCTGCGCCCATTACGCCATGAATATGGGTATCTATTAGTGCAGGTAACACCTTGATATTATCTGAACAAACTTTATTTGTTTGTTCAATTTTTATAATCTTCCCATTTTTAATGGTAACCATTGCATTTTCTAACCAACCAACGGGGGTTAGAACTTGTTTAGCATGTATTTTTTCAAATTCCATCTGAATTTTCCTTTTTATCAATTGATTTTTTGATGTTTTCATCCCATAAACTGGTTATGCTAGATTTTGCAATATCTAATGCCCTCAGACGGAAACTTTCAGCATCTAATTCATCTCGTTGTAATAACATTTCTAATAAAATAGGTAAATTGGTACCACTAATTATCTCAACATTATTAAATTGATAGCTTAACATTGCAGATAATCGAAATGGAGAACCACCTAAAATATCTGTAAAAAATATTACACCATCACCTTTATCGCACTTTTTTAGCGCATCAGTTAGTTGTTGTTCTAACACTTCACTACTCATCCCATCAGGAAAGTTAATAGCAGTAAATTGTGCTTGTTTTCCAATAATTTGTACTACCGCTTCATAAAGGCCAGTAGCAAAGCTACCATGGCCTGTTAAAATGATACCCAACATAATTTAACCTCTATAAGCATCCAACTAATTTACCTAATATGCCAATTACCACGGTTAAACCAATTAATTTTACAGGTGAGAAATTACGTTTCATTAAATAATAGACAATTAACGTAAATCCTAATGGTAATAAATTTGGCATAAGTTTATCTAGAACATCGGCTTGTAAAGCGATATGAGCCTTACCCGCATTAATCTCTAATGGTGTGGATAAATGTACATAAGAGGCTACAAGTGCACCAATAACTGTCATACCGACAATTGATGCTGCATGTGAAATGCGTTTGGTATGGGTTTTCAATAAGGGTAATGCGCTAGTACCAGCATGATAACCATAATGAGCAAGACCAAAACGTAATCCAAAATGGACTAAATTAAACATTAATAAAAAAATTATTGGACCAAAAAAACTATTTTCTAGTGCTAATGAAGCACCAATTCCAGCACAAATAGGCAACAATGTTAACCAAAATAATGCATCACCAATACCACCTAAAGGCCCCATTAAGGCAACTTTAACTGAACGAATTGTTGAGATATTTTCTTTGCCTTTTTCCATAGCTAAAACTAAACCAGACAAAAAGGTAACATCGAAAGGATGGACATTGATAAACTCCATATGCATATGCATAGAGTTTTTTAAGTCATCTGAATTTTTATGAATTTTTCTTAGTGCAGGTAAAATAGTATAAAGCCAACCACCAGCTTGCATACGTTCATAATTGAACGAAGCTTGTAGAGCTAAGGAACGAAATGCCATTCGATTAATGTCAACTTTAGTTAATGCTACATTTTGGCTTTGATCAATATAAGTATCGGTTGATACTTTGCTTGTTGCTAGTGCTTGTTCCATGCGTTTTTCTGCTTTAGCAGCCATTATTTTATCATTTTCGTCATTAAATCCCATCTTCTACCTCCACAGAACTTGCCCGTACTGATTTGTCATTGTCGGTGTTAACTCGGCTATAATTAAAGAAATCAATCATTGCAATTGCTAAAGCGCCTAATGCAATTGCTAATATTGGTAAGTTAAGGTATGTCACGCCAAGGAAACCTAAAATGAAATAGGCAATATAGGTTTTTTTCATCATAATTTTCATTAATATAGCAAAACCGATCGCAGGCATCATTCCACCGGCAACGCTTAATCCATCAAGTAACCATTGTGGTGATTTTTTTACTAAATCTGTTGCTACATCAGCACCAAAGTAAATTGGTAAAAATGCGACAATGAAATAAAAGCAAAACAGGATAATCATGCCTAGGTAATTGACCCACTCAATACCTTTGAAATTAAGTTGATCAACATAGCGATCACATTTGTGCATCATTGGTGAATAGATAGTAAATAAAATCGTGATGCAACCTTGTACCGCTATAGCAAATGGAACGGCAATACCAATGGCAACTTTAGGATCGGTATGAGTTAAAATTGCAAAACTTGTACCAATTACGCCACCAATAACAACATTAGGTGGTTGTGCTCCAGCCAATGGTACCATTCCCATCCAAACAAGTTCTAATGAACCACCAACATATAATCCTGTTTTTATATCACCTAAAATCAATCCCACTAAAGGACCAATTACAATAGGTCTATGTAAATGAGTTAGACCATCGAATAAATCTACACCAGCGATACCTGCTAGTAATCCAATTAATAATGCATCGATTAACATAGTTTGCTCCTAGGTTAGGATTGATCAATTAGATCTATTATTTTTTCACCAGCCTCATCTGGTACACGGCGAATCTCACACGTTACACCTAATCGTTCAAGTTCTTTAAAAGCAACGATATCTTCTTTATCAACAGATACTGTTTTATGAATTTGTTTTTTTCCTTCCGAAAAATGCATATTACCTACGTTAACAAATTTGATAGGTACGCCTCCTTTAACGAGAGTTAAAACATCTTGTGGTGTTTTACAAACAATAAATATTTTTTGTCGTTCTGCTGCTTTGCCAATAATGTCGATGGTTTTTTGTAAAGTAAAATAACGGGTTTGTATTCCTTCTGCGATAACCATATCCATAAGATTTTGTTGAACAGGATCTTGTGCAGCATTATCATTAGCAACTAATAATAAATTAGCCCCAAGTGCATTGACCCAAGTTACACCAACTTGACCATGAACTAAGCGATTATCAATGCGTGTCATAAGAATATTTGGAGTGCTCATATGTTTTACATCCTTCGTTTTGTGATAATGGGATACTTTAAATTTAGTCAAATGGGTAAATAGTAACGCCTTTTACCACTCGATTAACTTCACCTGTTGGACAAGGATTATCAGGCGTTAATCCATGATTTAATGATTTCTCAAATGCGAGCATCTGGGCAAAAACAAGATATGGGAAGATCAGCCAGCAATCCGCAAAATTACTATTTACTGCAAGTATATTTTGTTTATCGGTACTATTTTTTCCGCTTAACGCAAGTACATCCATTGCGATATGGTCATTAACTAATTCATTTAATAAATCAGTGTCATATTGATTAATATAATGATCGTTAGAGAAGAAACAGACGACTAAACTTTGTGAATTAATCATGAATTTAGGACCATGACGTAAGCCTAAAATAGAATCAAATCGAGAAGCTATTTTACCCGCTGTTAATTCAAGAATTTTTAATGCAGACTCTTGGGCGATACCAGTAAAACAACTACTACCGACATAGATAACTCTTTCATGGTTTTTATGTGCTAATTGTTTAGTTATTTTCTGCCAACTTTCTATTTTTTGTTCACAAATATTAGCAATTTCCATTACTGCCTCATGTGCTTCTACATGATCAATATTTCCCAAAAGGAGTAATGTTGCAAGTATCATACTACTAATACTTGACGTCATAGCAAAACCTAAATCATGAGCACCTTCTGGCATAACCAGTGGAAGAATACGGTTTGATGAATTGTTATTAGTCGCATAATCGGTTAAAGCACAGTTTGGATTACATATTAAAAATAAGTGATGACAATCAGAAACTAATTGATCTGCTAATTTAACTGTTGCCACACTTTCAGGACTATTGCCTGAACGAGCAAATGACACCATTAATGTTTTTTTATTTGGTGAAAGATATTGTAGTGGGTCAGCAACAATTTCAGTTGTACCATAGGCATGAACATTTCGATGGGTATGCTCTCTTAACCAAGGTGCAAGCGCAACGCCCCCAAAAGCTGATGATCCAGCCCCAGTCAAAATAATTTCTAAATTTGGATCCGCCAGTAAAGGTTCTAAAAATGTTTGTAATTGAGCTCTGTTTTGTTCAATTAATTGTAATAAATCACGCCAAATTTTAGGTTGTTGACAGATTTCTTTAGCAGTATGTTCTGCGCCGTGTTTTTTTAGCCAATCTAATGAATAATTTAAATACTGTTGCATAATTTCGATCCTGCCTTTTGAATAATGATATGGTTAAAAATAAGATCATTTATGTATCTGCAATTTCCACATTAATTCCTCGTGAATGTAATTGCATTAAATGGTCTTTGGATATTTTTGAATCAGTGATTAGAGTGTTAATAAGATTAATTTTTTCTATCGTGCAGAAACTTTTTCGACCGAATTTTGTTGAGTCTGTTACTGCAATAATTTGTTCAGAGACTTGGCACATTACTCTATTAACTGAAGCTTCACCAAAATTTGGAGTTGTAATACCTGCATTGAGATCAAATCCATCAACACCTAAAAATAATTTATTAAAATGGTACATTTTTAATTGTTGCTCAACAGTAGAACCTGAAATAGAGTAAGCTTTTTTTCTAATATTGCCGCCAGCAATAATTACCTCAATATTTGTATTGATTGATAATTCATAAGCAATGTTAATCGCATTTGTAAAAACGACTAAATTCTGTTTTTTACCTAAATGTGGCACCATTGCAGCGGTTGTTGAACCTGAATCGAGAATAATTCGATCGCCGTCATTTACCATTTCGGCTGCTTTTTTAGCAATCTTATTTTTTATAATTGAATTAATGCGGCTTTTATCAAATAAAGGTCTATCAAAAGCAAAAGTTTTATTTATCATTGCTCCTCCATAAGAGCGTAATACACAGCCTTTTTGCTCTAAATGGCGAAGATCATTACGAATTGTGACTGTAGAGACTTTAAAAAGTTTGCTCAATTTATTCACAGACACGGTATTTTCTTTACCCAGTAAATGAATAATTTTTTCTCGACGTTCAAGAGTGTTCATAATTTCATTAGTCATAAAGTTACAACTTATTAATCTTTCATTTTGTTATTAAATTTGAACACGTGTAAAGGATTGAAAATGATAAATAAGTCACAAAACAGATTATGCATAGAAAAACCTAAAAATCATTTCATTTGAAACGAAATGAAAGAATAAAAATAAAATTATATTTTAGATAAAAAACTATTATTATTTTTATTCAAATGGTTAATGAAAAGATGAAAAATTATTTGAATAAGAAATGAAAGTATATAATTTCATTTTATAAAGTGATGTCTATCACAAATTTGATCATTAGATTTGAAATAATGATAATTTTGGCGAGATTTAACGTGAAAAATTATTTAAATAAAAAATCGAGGATGGGAAGTTATTGAAACCATATTATAGTTTCAATAACTTGTATTTTTTAATTCAATTCTGGCTGTGCAGCAGGTTTTTTAACTTGGTTAAAAACTATCATTACAACAAATGCAATAACGGTTAAATAAATAATAAACATCCCATATGTGGACATCATATCAATGAGTGAACGACCACGCATAGCGATATCACGGAAAAAACGGAATAACCAAACTAAAGGGAAAGCATGGCTAACATAATAAGCCCAGATTGGCATAATACCTACAGCCATTGTTGATCCCCCCATAATAAAACCTGGAGGTACTAAAAATATCATTTTACTTGCACCTTCACCTGGATTATTGGTTTTCCAAGAAAGTAAAAAACCTAACCAACCAAATGCGAGTCCAGTCATAAATATACTCGGTACAAACACGAAGTAGTTACCATCAAAACGTAATTGTCCGAATAAAACAAGTACTGCGGTAATCAATGTTAATCCGGTAGTATAAAATAATGCATAAGGTATTGTTCTTGCTAATAAAGCGACAAAGCCTCTTTCTAAAACGGTATTCCACAATCCAGTAATTTTTAAACGACCTATAATCATCAATGATGTTAACCCATATGTTAAAGATGAGAAAAAGTAAACAAAATAGATGATGGTTGAAATTGTTGATGAACTTGCTGGATTAAATAGATTACGGGATTTTAGCTGCATAGGTGATAAAGTGGCTTCGGTGCCTTCTCGACCCAACCCCAATGACGAAACTTTACCCACACTCAGTTCTGCGCCTAATTCAGGTATATATTCGTTGAGATTTTGAAGTACTTTAGCATTTTGGGCTTCATTCGTATCATCTGAAAAGTAACCTAAACGAACAGTCTGGTCTCCTCTTTTTAAGCTCTTTTCTAACCCTTTAGGAATATATAAAACACCTAAATTACGATCATGAGAAACTAAAGTTATAGGATTAACAGGCGATCTGATGACTTCAGAAACTTCAATGTAAGAAGAAGTATTTATTTTACTAATTAATTCAGTCGAATAATTAGAACCATCAAGGTCTATAACTGCAATTTTACCTTCAAATACCGAACCATGACTGAGTACAATAGAGAAAATAAGCGCAACAATAGCGGCTAACCCTATAGCAACTTTGTAATACGGGATAAAGTGGCCTGATAACATTGCATCAAGCTCTTCTTGAATAGATTTAATGATGTTTTGCATCATTGTTTAACCTCAAGTGTCATTCCGGTTAATAGTTTTGGAATTGATTCCATATATATTCTGACTTGATAAGATGTTAAATCAGCTTGACCGCGTTCTCGAGTCATGCGTAAATCAGCAAAAGATGGTGCTGCTGTTGCAAAACGAACCTTACCTTTTACTTCTTTATCCAAAGCAATCGCATTTGCTGTAACAGTTGTACCTGGTTGGTAGTCATTGACCATTTTTTCATTTACATAAATGTCGATATATTTACGATCGGTTTCTAACAGTACAGCGGGCGCGCCTGTTGGTGCCAATTCACCATCTTCAAACATCAGTTTTAAAACTTTACCATCTTCAGGTGCTTTTAATGTGAGTCTTTGGTAATTGATTTGCAATTGTTTTAAATCAGCTTCGCCTTGAGCTAACTGTGCCTTGAGCTGTGCTAATTGATTTTGGCGATTTTCAAGCTTTTGTCTTGCAATTGTAATCGATTGTAGTGACATGCCAGTAGCATTTTGCGTTTTTTCAAATTGACTGACTTGTTCAGGTGTAGCGCCAATCATTAATGTTGATAATTGGCTTTCAATTTGGATTACTTGCATTTTGGCTACAACAAAAGCATTACGAGCATTATCAAGTTGTGATTGTGAGTTTCCACCTGTTTTACGTAATTGTGTTTGACGATCAAACTCCGTACTAGCCAAATTTCTAGCAGATTTCGCCGCTTCTAAACTTGCTTTAACTTCTTCAATTTTACGCCAAGTCGATAGTTCAGAAAGATTGGTTTCGTTTTCAGTGATTTCAATTGCAGCTTGTTCTTGATTAACTGCAGCTCTTTGGCTATCAACCAATGCTTGTAAACGATCAATTGCCAATTTTGTATCAACGTCCTCTAATTGCATTAAAGGATCCCCTTTTTTAACCATTTGTGATTCTTCCACAAATCGTTTAATGACTTTACCTCCTACATTTTGAAAGGCAATATTAATTTCATCAGCAGTTAACACTCCTGATTTAATGCTTTTTGCAACTGTTACTGCATCATTTCGGGAACCCAAAAAGATTAAAAATGATCCAAAAAATAGAAGAAGTAAAAAGATAAGAGGAATTTTGACATTTTTTTTCATATACAACTTATTTTCCATTTATTTAGTCAGCTAATTATTTAATTAAAAAGAATGACTTCAATTTCATTGAAATCAGCTATTTCGTAATAATTTACGCAACATAAGTATTAAAGATTCTTGTTCTTGCGAGTTTAGTACCTGCGCAAAAGCACGAATCGATTTAAGGTGATCGGGTAATGCATTTTGAATAAGTGTTATTCCTGCTTCTGTCAAAGTTATCAAACGTGAACGACCATCTTCATCGTTTTTTGTCATGGATATTAATGGATTTGATACGGTTAACATCCGCTTAACCATAACCGATACGGTTGCCGGAGTTACCCCTATACGGAGTGCGAGATCGCCAGCACTGGTTTCACCTTCTGAATATAATGACATTAACAAAGCAAACTTACCTTCAGAAACATCATAATCTTTAGTAAGTTGTGCATAAATATTTGAACGGATCAAATCAGCTGTTGTTATCAAACTTAAAACTAGGTCAACACCAGATACATCAATGATATCATCATTAAATCTTTGTGCTCGTGCTATTGTCTCACGAGATGGAAGCTTTCTTGACTTATAATTCAATTATCATTACTCAATTTAATTAGTCGGCTAATTATACTGATTTAATATTAATTGGCAATCATTTTCACTGGTTTTTTATATCTGTTAACGATTAATTAATAAGCGCATTTTTAAGAGTGTTATAACATTTTTAATTTTACTTATATGTTCAATTGCCATAACATAATGATATTAAATAATATTGTTTAAAATTACTACTTTAGTAGTAACCCTTGAGAGTAGTTATATTCTGTATAAAGTTTCATACAATGGGAATAGTTTCAAAATTGATTATTTAAATTAGAATAAATTGGAGCTTTTGTATGAGTAAAACCAATCTCGTTATCATTGGTAATGGGATGGTTGGACATCGTTTTGTCGAAGAAATTATCGACAAAATGCAGTCTGATCAGTTCAATATTACTATTTTTTGTCAAGAACCTCGGGTCGCTTATGATCGGGTTCATCTCTCCTCTTACTTCTCAGACTTTACTGCTGAAGGATTATCGCTTGTTCAAGAAGGATTTTATGAAGAACATCACATCAATATTTTACTAAATGAACGTGTGATATTGATCAATCGTCAACTTAAACAGGTGCATTCACAGACTGGGCGAATTGTTGAATACGACAAGTTAATTATAGCGACAGGTTCTTATGCTTGGGTTCCCCCAATTAAAGGTGCTGATGGTGCGGATTGTTTTGTTTATCGCACGATTGAAGATTTAGACGCTATTGCACAATGTGCTAGTCATTGTAAAACGGGTGCCGTAGTCGGAGGTGGTTTACTCGGACTTGAAGCTGCAGGAGCACTTAAAAATTTAGGCATACAAACCCATGTGGTTGAGTTTGCAAACGTTTTAATGGCTGAGCAGCTTGACATGATAGGTGGCGAACAATTGCGCCATAAAATTGAAGAAATGGGCGTTAGTGTCCATACCAGCAAAAACACTCAAGAAATTTTGCATACACCACAAGGTAAAGTAATGCAATTTGTTGATGGTACATCACTAGAAATCGACTTTATTGTTTTTTCCACTGGCATTCGAGCTAATGATCAGTTAGCGCGTGATTGTCAGTTAGACATTGGTGCTCGAGGGGGCATTGTCATCAATGATTATTGTCAAACGTCTGATCCTGATATATATGCTATTGGCGAATGTGCATGTTGGCAAGGTAAAGTCTTTGGCTTAGTCGCTCCAGGGTATAAAATGGCGCAAATTGCTGTTGTGCATTTACTTGGCGGCAATATTCCATTTGATGGTGCTGATATGAGTGCTAAGCTGAAACTGATGGGCGTTGATGTAGGTAGTATTGGCGATGCCAAAGCCAAAACGGTCGGTAGCCGTAGTTATATATATTTAGATGAAAATATACCTGTTTACAAAAAATTAGTTGTTTCTAATGATAATAAAAAATTATTGGGTGCGGTATTAGTAGGAGATACTAAAGATTACAGCAATTTATTACAGTTAATGCTCAATAATATGGATCTACCAGAACACCCTGATACATTGATTTTGCCTGAACATGCCGGTTCTAAGCCAACAATGGGTGTGGAGGCATTGCCAGATTCTGCACAAATCTGCTCCTGTTTTGATGTTACTAAAGAAAAAATCATCAATGCCATTCATGCTGGTTGCCATACTGTAGCTGCCATTAAAGCTCAAACCAAAGCCGGTACAGGCTGTGGGGGGTGTATACCGCTAGTTACACAAATTTTAAATACAGAACTAGCAAAACAAGGTATAGAAGTCAGTCACGCCCTTTGCCAGCATTTTAAATATTCTCGCCAAGAATTATATCATTTGATTCGGATTGAAGGATTGAAAACATTTAAGCAGGTGATAGATAAACATGGTATTGGTTATGGTTGTGAAATATGCAAACCAACAATTGCTTCGTTATTAGCTTCATGTTGGAATGATTATATTTTGCGACAAGATCTAATCCCTCTGCAAGATAGTAATGATATCTTCCTTGGTAATATTCAAAAAAATGGAACTTATTCGGTTATTCCACGTAGTGCAGGTGGTGAAATTACCCCTGAAGGATTGATCGCCATAGGGAAAATAGCTCAAAAATATCACCTTTACTCTAAAATTACTGGTTCACAGCGTATTGGCCTTTTTGGTGCACAAAAAGATGATTTACCAGCTATTTGGAAAGAGTTAATTGATGCAGGGTTTGAAAGTGGCCATGCTTATGCTAAAGCATTACGAATGGCTAAAACTTGTGTAGGTAGCACATGGTGTCGTTTTGGGGTTGGTGATAGTGTTGGTTTTGGCGTTGAGTTAGAAAACCGTTATAAAGGTATTCGTGCACCTCATAAATTTAAATTAGGCGTATCAGGTTGCACTCGCGAATGTGCTGAGGCACAAGGTAAAGATATTGGGGTAATTGCTACCGAAAAAGGATGGAATTTATATGTCTGTGGTAATGGTGGAATGAAGCCTCGTCATGCTGATTTATTGGCAGCTGATTTAGATAAAGATACCTTAATTCAATATCTCGATCGTTTTATTATGTTCTATATTCGTACCGCAGATAAATTACAACGTACGTCTGTTTGGCTTGAAAATATGGAAGGGGGTATTGATTACTTACGCAGTGTGATTATTGATAACAAACTTGGTATTAATGATGAACTAGAAACAGAAATGACTCGCTTACGAAGTTTATTTGTATGTGAATGGAAGCAGACAATTGAACATCCTGAAAATCAACATCGATTTGCTCACTTCATCAATAGTAATAAACGCGATGAAAATGTCCAGTTTATTTCTGAGCGTAATCAACATCGCCCAGCGAGTTTACATGAACGCTATGCAATATCAGAGGAGCAATAATATGAGTGATTGGATAACTGTTTGTAAAATAGAAGATATTCTGCCAGAGACAGGTGTTTGTGCGTTAGTTGGGAAAGTGCATGTAGCGATCTTTCGTCCTTACCACTCCAACGAACTTTACGCGATAAGTAACATTGATCCTTTTGCTGATGCTAGTGTGTTGTCTCGTGGCATTATTGGTCAGCATAATGATGAATTATGGGTCGCTAGCCCACTTAAAAAACAGCGTTTTCGTTTAAAAGATGGTTATTGTTACGATGATGAGAATAATTCTGTCCCTCATTATGAAGTAAAAGTGAATGATGATGGCTCTGTACAAGTAAAAGCGGATTAAAAATTTGAAAGGATAACTTTGTTATGTATACCGATACTATCAATAAATGTGCCACTAATGCGGCACGCATTGTTCAATTTGCAAAATCTAATACATTAGGATTTTGGTTAAGTTCAGCTATGGCTGGTGCATATGTTGGGCTTGGTATTATTCTTATTTTTACACTTGGTAATTTAATTGATCCGGCTTTAAGACCATTATTAATGGGGGCAACGTTTGGGATTGCTTTAACATTAGTTGTGATTGCCGGTTCCGAGTTATTTACGGGACATACCATGTTTTTAACCTTTGGTGTGAAATGTAAAAGTATTACTCATAAACAAATGTGGTTTGTATTACCACAAACTTGGTTAGGAAATTTGCTAGGTTCAATTTTTGTTGCAATAATTTACTTTTATGCTGCAACTCCGTTACTATCAACTGATACTAGTTTAGTGCATAGCGCTGCGTTAGCTAAAACATCAGCGTCCGCTAGTGCGTTATTTTTTCGTGGTATATTATGTAACTGGTTAGTATGTTTAGCTATTTGGATGGCTAATCGTGTTGAAGGTTCAGCGAAATTTATTGCTATCTGGTGGTGTTTACTGGCTTTTATTGCCTGTGGTTATGAACATTCGGTTGCCAATATGACACTTTTTTCTTTGTCTTGGTTTGGTAACCATAGTGATAATTATACATTAGCTGGCATAGGTCATAATTTATTATGGGTTTCATTAGGTAATATTGTTTCTGGGGCTATTTTTATGGGGTTAGGATATTGGTATGCAACGCCTAAATCAGAACGCCCTTAGCGCCAATTACATAGTTAAAGTGCAGGAATGAAAGTGTTATGGATTATTTTCCTCTATTTTGTAAACTACAAAATCGCCGTTGTTTATTAGTTGGGGGGGGTGAAATTGCTGAACGTAAGGCTCGTTTGTTGCTTGAAGCTGGGGCTAGTATCACTGTTAATGCCGTCACTTTTAGCCAACAATTTTTGGTTTGGCAAGATCAAAAACAATTAACGTTAGTCCAAGATGAATTTAAAGCGGAATTACTAGATGATAAATGGCTTGTTATTGCTGCGACTGATAGTGATAAAACTAACCAACTAGTAAGTATTGAAGCTGAAAAGCGACGTATTTTTTGTAATGTAGTTGATTCTCCAAAAGATGCTAGTTTTATTATGCCTTCAATTATCGACCGTTCACCAATTATGGTAGCGGTTTCCTCCGCGGGGCATGCTCCCGTTTTAGCACGATTATTACGTGAAAAATTAGAGGCTATTTTACCGCAACATTTAGGTAAATTAGCGAGATATGCCGGTTATTTACGTAATAAAGTTAAACTAAGTTATAAAACATTGACAGAACGTCGTCGATTTTGGGAAAAGCTCTTTAATCATGATAGATTAGCACAAGCTATTGCAAATAATGATTCAGAACGCGTTGAATTATTGACTAATGAGTTATTTGATATGTCACTTGATGATCGCGGAGAAGTTGTTTTAGTTGGTGCTGGACCAGGCGATGCGGGTTTACTCACATTAAAAGGACTACAACAAATTCAACAAGCTGATATTATTGTTTATGATCGATTAGTATCAGATGAAATTATGAATCTTGTTCGTCGCGATGCTCAGCGTATTTTTGTTGGTAAACGAGTAGGATATCATTGTGTTTCACAAGAACAAATTAATCAAATCTTGTTAGAACAGGCTCAAAAAGGATTACGTGTAGTACGCTTAAAAGGAGGCGATCCTTTTATTTTTGGTCGTGGTGGAGAGGAACTAGAAACATTATTTAACGCTAATATCCCTTTCTCAGTAGTGCCCGGTATAACAGCTGCTTCTGGTTGTTCTGCATACAGTGGTATACCATTAACACATCGTGATTATGCTCATAGTGTACGTTTGGTTACAGGACATTTAAAAAATGGTAATCATTTGGATTGGCAAAGCTTAGCAGCAGAAAAACAAACGTTAGTTTTTTATATGGGGCTTTCTCAAGCGGAAAATATCAGTAATCAATTGATTAAACATGGTATGAATGCTCAAACACCCATTGCTATTATCGAGGAGGGAACAAGTACTAAGCAAAGAGTCATTACCGGTTTGTTGGACAATTTAGCAAATCTGGCTTTGCAAGCGCATAGTCCGAGCTTAGTTCTTATTGGCCCAGTGGTTGCACTGCGTGAAAAATTAAATTGGTTTTCTAATCATTAATATTAACAGGCAAGTAAATGTCAATTTTTAGTCAGATACTTGTCTGTTATTTATAGCATATCTTGTTTTTATAAACTTTAAAGAATTCATTTTCAATAGTTGTTATTCTTTATAAAATAGATAAAAACTATTTGTCTTTCATTGCTAGATCTATTCTTTACTTTGTAAATACCACACGGTCATTTCCATTCGAGATTTGAAGTTAAGTTTTTTAAATATGCTTTTGATATGAACTTTTACCGTGCTTTCAACAATATCTAAATCTTTAGCTATTAATTTATTGGATAGCCCTTGCACTAATAGATCAAATATTTCATGTTCTCTAGGAGTGAGAAGATTGACATCATGGATCGGTTTTGTTGTCGGTTCATCACCGTGACGCATATAATTGAGAATAATATGCGAAATTGCATCATCCATTATTACCTTACCAATTGAGATATCTTGCAATGCTTTGATAAAGTCTTCTGGTTCCATATCTTTTAACAGATAACCATCAGCCCCCATTTTAAGCGCCGTAATAATATCTTCTTTTGCATTCGATACGGTAAACATAATAATACGACTAGAGATATTTTTTTCACGTAAAGCTCGAAGAATATCTAACCCATTGACATCGTGTATATTAATATCAAGTAAAATAATATCTGGATCGAGCTCTTCAGCTAGTTTAATTCCTTCTATTCCTGAACCTGTTTCACCCACTATTTCAAAATGATTGACAGTATGAATTAATTGCTTTACGCCATTTCTTAACATAGGATGATCGTCAATAAGTAATATTGAACTTTTAATTTGTTCCATTGGTTACTCTTCTATTATTTTTAGTGGAGTAGATTCCATCGCTTTAAATGTTACCACAATTTGTGTTCCTTTATTGGGTTTACTATCAATGACTAGATTACCATTTAATATCTCAATTCTATCTCGCATGATAATAAGTCCATAATGGTGATCTTGTTTAATTTTACTTTGAAAACCTATTCCATTGTCTTTTATATTCAATGTAATAATTTGATTATTATCCATTTCTAATTTTATTATTACACTGGAGGCTTTTGCATGTTTATATACGTTATTTAGTGCCTCACGAATAAATTGCAATAAATGAAAGGCATATTTACTATTGATAATATTTAAAGGTAATTGATATTTAAGCTGAATATTGAATTTTAATTTGATATTAAACTCTTCTACTAATTCAACTAAGCTTGCATAAAATCCTGTTTGATTTAGGCGTAAACGAAAAGAAGTGATTAACTCTCTTAGTTGCGAGTAAGTAACATTGACTTCTTTGCGCATAGTAGTGAGTAAATCAACGCTGGTTGGTGAATTCAAATCAGACTGCATCTGTAAGCAACTGAGGTAAATTTTTAAACAAGATAGTGATTGGGCTATCGAATCATGTAATTCACGCGCCATTGCCGAACGCTCTTTCATTAATAAATATTGTTTTTGGTGTTCAATTTGCCTATCAAGCATAATTGCTGTGGTCATTTGTTCAATTAATCCAGTAATTAGATTCTCTTGTTCAATGCTGAGTGTGACATCAGCGGGTTGAATAGCAAATAAAATTCCATATTTTTCGCCATTTTCTTGAAGATACCAAAGGCGTTGCTCCCCATTTTTTTGATCAATTTTTGAGGGAGTTAAACAGGCATTACATTTGGGATTAAGACAATAGGGTAATTTTTGTTGGTTATCATAACCAATCTGTTGATAATGTTCTGGATTATCTGATTCATAAAAACGAATTTGAAATTGCGAGAGTGGCACCAATTCTTCTAATTCTCGTAATATTTTAAGAAAACGCTCACATAATGGTTCTGAAGTATGTAGTTGCTTAGTTGCATAATATTGAAAAGAAATAATTTGATTGGTCTTTTGTAATTCAGATGTTTTTTCGGCAACGCGATGTTCAAGTAATAAATATTGTGATTCTATTTGTTCTGACATTTTATTAAAAGCTAACCCAAGTAAATCAAATTCATTCTTTTTTTTCCGAATGTTAAAACGTTTATTGAAGTTATGCTTTGAGATCGCTTCTGCCATATCAATCAGTTTTTGCCATGGAACTAAAATATAGCGACGTAAATAGGAGATTTGGATAATCAAAGAAAGTATGATAATGACAATAAATAGTAGTTGTAACTGAAAAATATAATGGATCTGTTTTTCTGTTTTCTGATCAATTTTGTGTACTAAGTTACTAGTGAGATCAACATAATTATCTATATCATTTTTTACTTCATCACTTTTTTTTGCTTGTTGTATTTTTGGTGCTATATTGCTTATCCACTCATTTTGCAATTGATTAAATTCATTGGTTAAGCCGTAATGTTCAAATAATTGCAAACATTGTTTGGAAGATGATAACTCTTTAAAAATATTAAGATGATTATAATCATTTTGGGATAGTGGAATAATTGTCAAAAGTTGATAACTTTTCATTCTGAGTAACCCTAACTGATTAATCATATAAGCACTGCCTTTGGTATCATTGGCGATTCTAATTGATAATGATAATGCTACTAATGCAATACCTCCTAAAATGAACATAAGTAGTGTTAAACGGCTAGTAATAGAGGCATTGTAGCGAACTTTTCTTCCCGACATATTGAAACTCTATAGGATTATAAATATTTTAAATAAATAATAATTTATAACTATTGTAGCGTGAAAGCAGTATATCTCTGATCTTTTTTGTAACTTTTTGCGATCTTTTAGTAAACAGCGCTTGCAACAAGCATAAATTTTGCGTAAAATTCACGCCCTATAAGATTAATCATACAGACATATATGTTCAATCAAGTAATCGTCTGTTTTTTATTGCGGAGTTAAGTATGTACGCAGTTTTCCAAAGTGGTGGCAAGCAACACCGAGTTAGCGAAGGACAAGTCGTTCGCTTGGAAAAAATTGAAGTCGAAACAGGTGCAGAAGTTGTTTTCGATAAAGTTTTAATGGTAGCAAATGGTGAAGACATCAAAGTTGGTGCTCCGTTTGTTGAAGGTGCAACAATTAAAGCAGAAATTGTTGAGCACGGTCGTGGTGACAAAGTGAAGATTGTTAAATTCCGTCGTCGTAAACACTATCGTAAACAACAAGGTCACCGTCAGTGGTTTACTGATGTGAAGATCACTGCAATCGCTTAATAGGAGTATCGAACAATGGCACATAAGAAGGCGGGTGGTTCATCACGTAATGGTCGTGATTCCCAGAGTAAACGTTTAGGTGTTAAACGTTATGGTTCTCAAGAAGTTCTTGCAGGTAATATTCTAGTTCGTCAACGTGGAACTCAATTCCACCCAGGCACTAACGTAGGTTGTGGTCGTGATCATACTCTATTTGCCTTAATTGATGGACAAGTAAAATTTGAAGTTAAAGGACCTAAAAACCGTCGTTATGTTAGTGTAATTGCTAACAGTTAATTAAAAACGGTTTGGACGTTATAGAAGCCTCACAGTTATTGTGGGGCTTTTTTCATTTCTTGAAATTCACATAAATTAATTGCAATATGATAAAGCAGCAAAATGTAAAATTAGGTTTTGCATTAGCCATGTTAACTGCGGTGATGTGGGGCGTAGTGCCGATTGCAATGAAATATGCGTTAGTGGTTATTGACCCGCTAACTTTAGCATGGTCGCGACTTTCTATTTCCGCAATTGGTATTACCATTTGGCTTGCATATAAAAAACAATTTCCAAATTTAGCAATTTTTAAAAAACGTCGTCGTTTTATTTTGTTGATGGTTGCAGGATTTGGATTATTAGGCAATTTTGCATTATTTGCTACTGCAGTTCAGTATCTTAGTGCCACAACAGCTCAAGTTGTTGGGCAAATGGGTATTGTAATATTTATGATTTCAAGTGCTTTTATTTTTAAAGAAAGGTTAAGGTCAACGCAAATCATTGGTATAACAATATTGTTGATTGGATTAGGACTATTTTTTAATAAAAATATTGTTGATCTTTTTGCTAATATGTCTACATATGGCATTGGTGTATGGCTTGCTTTACTTGCTTCGGTTTCATGGGCATGTTATGCGCTGGCTCAAAAAGTTTTATTGCAAAAATTACGTGCGGAACAGCTACTTTGGTTAATTTACCTTATTTGTGCTGTATTTTTATGGCCTTTTGCATCACCTAGCATGATAGCTAATGCGGATGGTACCCAATTGTTTGCCATCATATTTTGTGGTTTAAATACCATTATTGCTTATGGTGCATTAGTGATGGCTATGGAATGCTGGCAAGCAGCACAAGTTAGTGCTATAACAACTTTAACGCCTTTATTTGCACTAATATTTTCCGATTTGTTTGCGTTAATTTGGCCAGAAAAATTTGCTATGCAATATTTAAATATTTTAGGTTATATTGGTGCAGTATCTGTTGTTGCAGGCGCTATGTTTGCGACTATTGGACACCATATTTGGCATCCAAGAAAAGGTTGGCTAATTAACCGGAAAAAAGGGGAAGAGTAATGAAATTTGTTGATGAAGCTTCAATCCGAGTAGAAGCCGGCGATGGTGGGAATGGTTGTGTAGGTTTTCGTCGAGAAAAATATATACCTAAAGGCGGACCTGATGGTGGAGACGGTGGCGATGGTGGTGATGTATTTTTTATTGCTGATGAAAATTTAAACACATTAGTTGATTTTCAATTTGAAAAAAATTATCGCGCAGAACGTGGACAAAATGGTCAAGGTTCAGATTGTACAGGTAAACGTGGTAAAGATATTACCGTTAAAGTACCCGTTGGAACACGTATTACCGACAAATACACAGGCGAAATTATCGGTGATTTAACACATCACCAGCAAAAAGTATTAGTTGCCAAGGGCGGATTCCATGGTTTGGGTAATGCTCGTTTTAAATCATCGGTAAACCGTGCCCCAAGACAAAAAACCGATGGTACTCCAGGTGAAAAGCGTGATGTGCTTTTAGAATTATTGTTACTTGCAGATGTGGGTATGTTAGGTCTACCGAATGCAGGTAAATCAACCTTTATTCGTTCTGTTTCTGCTGCTAAACCAAAAGTTGCTGATTATCCATTTACAACTTTAGTTCCAAGTTTGGGTGTAGTAAGAATGGATAATGAACAAAGCTTTGTTGTTGCTGACATTCCTGGTTTAATTGAAGGTGCTTCGGATGGAGCAGGTCTTGGTATCCGTTTTTTAAAACATCTTGAACGTTGTCGTGTATTAGTTCATTTAGTTGATATAGCGCCTATTGATGGAACTGATCCTATTGAAAATGCAAAAGTAATTATTCAAGAATTACATCAGTATAGTGAAAAATTAGCTAATAAACCACGTTGGTTAGTATTTAATAAAATGGATGTGTTGGGTGCCGAAGAGAGCGCTAAGCGTGCAGCAGAAATTGCCAAAGCACTTGATTGGCAAGACAAATATTATTTAATTTCAGCTGTTAATCATGAGGGTGTAAAAGCTTTGTGTTGGGATTTGATGGAATACATGAATGCTCATCCGCGTGAAGCTGAACAAGAAGAATCATCACCTGAAAAAGTAGAATTTATGTGGGATGATTATCACCAACAAGCAATGGATGAAGCTTTTGACGATGATGATTTTGATGATTGGGACGAAAGTGATGAAGAGGGTGTTGAGTTCATCTATCAAAAATAAATAAGTCTCTATTCTATATTCTACTGAACTTAACTACTTTATTAAATTATCTATTACAAGTAGAGGCTACCGCCTCTACTTGTTTCTTGTGTTTTTTTATTTGGTTAGATATTGATCTAATTCGTAAAACAATTCATGAAAAATTTATTTTAAAAAAGTCAAAAAAAACGCTTGCTTTTAATAATGAGAATCATTATCATCAATTCGTACTTTGTTAGAACGTCGAAAGACTTCTAAGAAGTATGACATTGCTCACATTGCTTCCAATGTTTGCCAGCTTGGTTTACCTAGGCTGGCTTTTTTATTTTCATGCTATTTAGAGTATTGAGACGTAAAAATTTAACCTCAATCATATTGACAATAAGTGTTTATATTCAAGTAGTAACTTATTTTTAATCATTTTTATGTTACTCATATATTATATGAAAGTGATTAATGGTAGTAATAAATGATAGTAAAAACTCATAGTAAAAACTTCCATTTGGTATCGATGCTAAATCTCTATACAATTTTCGTTACTCATTGGTAATATACTTATACTGCTACAAATTATTACAAATCCTGTATTAGTTATAGAAATTTGGCGAGACTATCACATTTACATTTATATGTTTCAATTAGTTATCATTAATTATTAGCTGATTGATCATTGATATCAAATAAAATGAGTAATGCTGCATTGCCCCCAAATTCTTTCGGTGCTTGATGAAAGCAAATAATTTGTGGATGCTGAGCAAGCCACATTGGTGTTTGTTTTTTTAATATGTTTTTTCCATGTCCATACATAATGCATGCACATGGTGTTTTTTCTCGCAAACACGCAGCAATAAGCGCGGCTATCTCTTTTTTTGCTTCTCGTTGTGTCAATCCATGTAAATCTAAAAAAAATTCAGGTTCATAAAAACCGCGTCGTAATTTTTTGACTTCGTTAGGATCTGCATTTTCTCTACTATAACGAATAGGATCTTCTTGTAATAGTGGTTGATAATCATCTGAAAAATAAAACTCAGTATTAACTTTTTCATGTTGCTGTTTTTGGGTTTCTATTACTTTTTGTGAGCGTTTTTGTGGTTTGTGGAGCACAGTATCTTGCTTTATCTTTTTGGTATCTCCAAGGCTATTTTTAAATAAATTGATATCATCGTGGGTTAATTTGAATTTATTTAGCATTATTTTTTCACTCAGGGTAAATTTTATCTTTAAATTCGCATAGATCTTCGATTACGCATGAACCACATCTGGGTTTTCTGGCAATACAAGTATAACGACCGTGTAAAATTAACCAGTGGTGGCAATTAATTTTATATTTTTCTGGAACAACCTTTAGTAATTTTTCTTCAACAGCCTCAACTGTTTTACCTGGAGCAAAACCCGTTCTATTACTGACACGAAAGATATGGGTATCAACCGCAATTGTTGGCCAACCAAAAGCGGTATTTAGTACCACATTTGCTGTTTTTCGACCAACACCAGGCAATGCAATAAGTGAATCAAAATTTTCTGGTACTTGTCCTTGATACTTATCCACTAATATTTTACATGTTTTTATGATGTTTTCGGCTTTGCTATTATAGAGACCGATTGTGCGAATATAATCTTTTAATTTATCAACGCCAAGGGCTAAAATTTGTTCAGCAGTATTGGCAACAGCAAACAATGGTTTCGTTGCTTTATTGACGCTAATATCAGTAGCTTGAGCTGAAAGTACAACCGCAATGAGTAATTCAAAAGGCGTTTTGTATACAAGCTCAGTTGTAGGATCTTTAATATGTTCTTTTAGTCTTTCTAAAATCTGAATTCGAGTTAATTGTTTCACAAAATGATTATATGAAAAAGTGATTTGCCATTTATTATATACCCTAATTTAGGGTTTATCTGTAGGTTAAATTTAGTTTTTAAATAGCTTATACCTATGAAGATAGGTCGCTATTAAAATATAAATTAAATATTCTTAATGTTAGCATCAGGTTATCTTTAGTTTTTTTGTTCATAGATATCTATAAATCGCCTGCTTTTTAGCATAAGTTTTTTATGGTAAGCTAGCCAACTATTTTAAATTTCATTTTACAGGGTATATTATAAAAATGTCGTTACCAATGATTGTCACCTTTGCTGTGTACATTTTAGGAATGATTGCAATTGGTTTTTTTGCGTTTCGCGCAACACAAAACTTTGGTGATTATATATTAGGTGGACGTCGTATCGGTAGCGTTGTGACAGCACTTTCTGCTGGAGCTTCTGACATGAGTGGTTGGTTGTTAATGGGGCTTCCTGGCGCTGTTTTTTTGTTTGGTATTTCGCAAAGCTGGATTGCAATTGGTTTAATAATTGGTGCATATCTAAATTGGTTACTGATTGCTGGAAGACTGCGTGTTTTTACTGAAATTAACCATAACTCATTAACATTACCCGATTACTTTGCTCGCCGATTTGATGATAAAAGCTCATTACTCCGTATTATTTCAGCCATTATTATTCTTATTTTCTTTACTATTTATTGCGCTTCAGGTGTAGTTGCAGGAGCTAAGTTATTTGAAAGTACATTTGGTATGAGTTATGAATGGGCAATGTTAGCTGGGGCTGGAGCAACGATAGCTTATACATTTATTGGTGGATTTCTAGCAGTAAGTTGGACTGACACTATTCAAGCTAGTTTGATGATGTTTGCACTTATTTTAACCCCAATTATGGTTATGGTGAATGCTGGTGGATTTACTGATGCAATGAATTATATTGAATCACTTAATCCTGATTATGTTAATTTATTTGCTCATATGGATTTTGTTGCCATTATTTCACTATTGGGATGGGGGCTTGGATATTTTGGTCAACCTCATATTTTAGCGAGATTTATGGCTGCAGACTCGCATGATGTAATGAAAAATGCTCGTCGAATTAGTATGACATGGATGATTTTATGCTTAGGAGGCGCAATTACTGTTGGCTTTTTTGGTATTGCTTTTTTTGCTCATAATCCTAGTTTAGCCTATCTAATCAATGATGGTAAACATGAACGTATTTTTATTGAATTGTCAAAATTACTCTTCAATCCTTGGATTGCAGGTGTTTTATTGGCTGCTATTTTAGCTGCGGTTATGAGTACTCTAAGTTGCCAATTGTTGGTTTGTTCAAGTGCATTAACAGAAGATTTTTATCGCGCATTTTTTAGACCAAAAGCAAAACAAAAAGAACTTGTTTGGGTTGGGCGTATAATGGTACTAATTGTATCAATTGTAGCAATATTATTAGCGATTAATCCAAATAACAGTGTACTTGATTTGGTTAGCCACGCATGGGCTGGTTTTGGTGCGGCGTTTGGTCCTATTATTGTATTTTCTGTTTTTTGGGCACGTATGACACGTAACGGAGCATTAGCCGGTATGATAATTGGTGCAGTAACTGTATTACTTTGGATTAATTTTAATTGGTTTAATCTTTATTCGCTTATTCCTGGATTTTTATTTGCTTCTATTGGCATTATTATTTTTAGCCTTTTTGATAAAAAACCTAATGAAATAGTGGAAGATCATTTCAAACAAGCGTATAAACGTTATCATAACAAGACACAATAGATTATTATTTAAAATAAAATATAAATCGTAAAAAATTTAATAGGTAGAATATTATGACAAAAAATGTGATCAAACAACTGCAAGAGCGAGGACTTATTGCTCAGCTTACTGATGAAAAAGCACTAATAGAACTAATTGAACAAAATTCTATTGCGCTTTATTGTGGTTTTGATCCAACAGCCGATAGCCTACATTTAGGGCATTTGGTACCGTTACTTTGTTTAAAACGCTTTCAATTAGCAGGTCATAAACCTGTTGCTTTAGTTGGTGGCGCGACAGGATTAATTGGTGATCCTAGTTTTAAAGCCGTTGAACGCAAACTTAATACTCAAGAAACAGTTGTTGAATGGAGTGAAAAAATAAAACAGCAAGTTTCACCATTCTTAGATTTTGATTGTGGTGAACAATCGGCTATTGTTGCCAATAACTACGATTGGTTTGGTAGCATGAACGTCCTAACATTTTTACGTGATATTGGTAAATACTTCTCGGTTAATGCCATGATTAACAAAGAATCTGTCAAGCAACGTATTGATCGCGATGAAGTAGGGATCTCGTTTACAGAATTTTCTTATAGTCTATTACAGTCCTATGATTTTGCGTGCTTAAATAAATCTCATAATGTTGTTTTACAAATTGGTGGATCTGACCAGTGGGGTAATATTACAGGTGGTATAGATTTAACGCGTCGTTTACATCAAAAACAAGTTTATGGTTTGACCGTACCTTTGATCACAAAATCAGATGGAACTAAATTTGGTAAAACCGAAAGTGGTGCAGTATGGCTTGATCCTAAAAAGACGAGTCCGTATAAATTTTATCAATTCTGGATTAATACTGCTGATGCTGATGTTTATCGGTTCTTGAAATTCTTTACATTTATGCCATTAAATGAAATTGATGCATTAGAGGAAGAAGATAAAAATAGTGGTGTTGCACCTCGTGCTCAATATGTTCTTGCCGAGGAGGTTACTCGTCTAGTACATGGTGAAGAAGGACTAAATGCAGCTAAACGAATTACTGAAAGCTTATTTTCAGGACGATTAAGTGATTTATCCCAAGCCGATCTAGAACAGCTTGCGCAAGATGGCATGCCAACGCTTGATGTTGAAAGTGATGTTGATTTACAACAAGCAATTGTCAATGCTCAATTTGCACCATCACGAGGGCAAGCTAGAACTATGATTGAATCGAATGCTATTTCAATTAATGGTGAACGTAATACAACAACTGATTATCGTTTTTCAGATAATGATAAACTTTTTAATCGTTATACTTTGCTTCGTCGTGGTAAAAAATATTATTGCTTATTAATTTGGAGATAATTCCATGAAAAGTATTTTATCGATTCAGTCACATGTGGTATTTGGTCATGCGGGAAATAGTGCTGCTGTGTTTCCTATGCGTCGAATAGGGGTAAATGTTTGGCCTCTAAATACAGTACAATTTTCTAACCATACTCAATATCATCAATGGACTGGAACGGTAATGCCTGCATCTCATCTGATTGAGATTGTTGATGGAATTAATGCCATTGATGAATTAAAACGTTGCGATGCAGTACTAAGTGGTTATATGGGATCACCAGAACAAGGTGATGCCATTATTGAGATTGTTAAAAAAGTAAAAGCTGTTAATCCAAATGCTATTTATCTTTGTGACCCAGTGATGGGGCATCCTGAAAAAGGCTGCTTTGTTGCACCAGGTGTATCTGCATTTTTATGTAATACTGCATTACCTATGGCAGATATAATGGCACCCAATATACTTGAGCTTGAAGAACTTAACGGTAAACAACACATTAATAATGTTGATGAGGCTATATTAGCTTGCAGAGCCATATGTGAAAAAGGACCAAAAGCTATTTTGGTTAAACATCTAAGCCGAGCAGGATATCATAATGATCGTTTTGAAATGTTACTTGTGACTCAAAATGAAGCATGGCACATTAGTAGACCGTTAGTTGATTTTGGTGTAAAACAACCGGTTGGTGTTGGTGATATGACCAGTGGATTATTTTTAGCTAATATTTTACTTGGAAAATCATTGGTAGAAGCTTTAGAACATACTACTGCTGCGGTGTATGCTGTTATGCTCGAAACTTTAAAACAAAATGAATATGAATTACAATTGGTTGCAGCACAAGATGAAATAGCAAAACCAACTCAGTGGTTTAGTGCGAAAAAAATTGATTAATTATCAAAATATGTAAAAATGAGATATCTTTCTGGATTATTATATACATGAGGGGATAATGGATAACATTTCATTGGGAGGAAAGCTTGCCTATTTAAGAGAGCAAATGGGATTCACTCAAGATGATATTGCCAATAAGATTCATGTCCGTAAAACGATAATTGATGACATTGAAAAAGAACAATTGATTCGGACTTCTTTTGTTTTTGTTAAAGGATATATCCGTTCTTATGCTGAACTAGTAGGTTTATCCGCTGATGAATACCAACCTTATCTTGATGAATTATCCCACCACTACCAATCCTATGAAATGAAAAATTATTCACAAAAATATAAAAAAAGACATGGAAAAAAAATATTTCTTATGATTGTTCTAGTTTTTTTATGTACATTAGGTGTTACCCTATATTATGTTAATAAAGAAAATAAAAGTAATCTTGTGGAAGTTAGTCACTATATTTCTCCATCACTATCTAAACATGTTAATAGTTAGCAAATTTTCTTATTCTCATACAGACTTTTGCTTTAAATCTTGTTAAGATTGCTGGCTAGTTATTTTGTAATATAATTAGGCATGTTATGAGTCATCAAGATTCACCTATTATTAGACGAGAATCTACCCAAATTTATGTCGGCAATGTTCCTATTGGTGGTGGGGCTCCAATTGCTGTTCAATCGATGACAAATACTCGTACAACAGATGTTGAAAAAACCGTAGCCCAAATTCAAGCTCTTGAACGTGTTGGCGTCGATATTGTTCGTGTCTCTATTCCCACAATGGATGCAGCAGAAGCTTTTAAACTTATTAAACAGCAAGCAAAAGTTCCGCTTATTGCTGACATTCATTTTGATTATCGCATTGCTCTGAAAGTTGCTGAGTATGGAGTAGACTGTTTAAGGATAAATCCTGGTAATATAGGTAACGAATCAAGAATACGTGCGGTTGTTGATTGTGCTAAAGATAAAAATATTCCAATTCGCATTGGGGTTAATTCAGGCTCACTGGAAAAAGATATACAAGAAAAATATGGGGAACCAACTCCGCAAGCAATTGTAGAGTCAGCTATGCGTCATGTTGATATACTTGACCGGCTTAATTTTGATCAGTTTAAAGTTAGTGTAAAAGCTTCTGATGTTTTTACAGCAGTTGATGCTTACCGATTGTTGGCTAAGCAAATTAAGCAACCATTGCATTTAGGTATTACTGAAGCTGGTGGAGTTCGTAGTGGCGCTATTAAATCGGCTATAGGGTTGGGATTGTTATTATCAGAAGGTATTGGCGATACCTTACGTGTATCATTAGCTGCCGACCCTACAGAAGAAGTGAAAGTTGGATTTGATATTTTAAAATCACTTCGTATACGGGCTCGAGGCATTAATTTTATTGCATGCCCTACATGTTCTCGTCAAGAATTTGATGTGATAAATACGGTAAATATATTAGAACAAAGATTAGAAGATATTATTACACCTATGGATGTCTCAATTATTGGTTGTGTGGTCAATGGCCCTGGTGAAGCATTAGCTTCAACTATGGGGGTTGCCGGCGGTCATAATAAAAGTGGCTTTTATGAAGATGGTGTGCGAATAGGCCGTATTGATAATGAGCAAATGATTGACGAATTAGAAGCTAAAATCCGTGCTAAAGCATTATTATTGAAAAATAAAATTTCAACAACTGAATTATAATTTTAAAAGAAAGTGAATAAAAAAATGACAGATAAAAAAATTCAATCAATACGTGGAATGAACGATTTACTTCCAACTGAAAGTGCAAGTTGGCAACAGATTGAAAAAATCGTTAAAGGCGTATTAAATAGCTATGGTTATAACGAAATTAGAACACCTATTGTTGAAGATACTGCACTTTTTAAAAGAGCGGTAGGTGAAGTCACAGATATCGTTGAAAAAGAGATGTATACATTCAATGATCGTAATAATGAGAGCATTACTCTGCGTCCTGAAATTACAGCAGGTTGTGTTCGTGCCGGTATTGAACATGGTCTTTTTTATAACCAAGAGCAAAGACTTTGGTATTTAGGACCGGCTTTTCGTTACGAAAAACCGCAAAAAGGGCGTTATCGTCAATTTCATCAATTTGGTGTTGAAGTCTTTGGGCTTGAAGGACCAAATATTGATGCAGAACTTATTTTATTAACAGCTCGTTTTTGGAAAGCGCTGGGTATTGAACAGCATACTTCTCTTGAACTTAATTCAATTGGTTCTCTTGAGGCTCGAGCAAATTATCGTAATGCTTTAGTAAGCTTCCTTGAACAACACAAAGATAAATTGGATGAAGACTGTCTACGTAGAATGTATACTAATCCATTAAGAGTTCTTGACTCAAAAAATCCTGTTATACAAGATTTATTAGATAAAGCACCAAAATTATTTGATTATTTGGATGAAGAATCTAAAGAGCACTTTGATGGTTTGTGTCGCTTATTAGATAATGCTGGTATCAAATACAATATTAACCAACGGTTAGTTCGTGGATTAGATTACTATAATCGCACTGTTTTTGAATGGGTAACAAGCAGTTTAGGAGCACAAGGTACCGTTTGTGGTGGTGGTCGTTATGATAGTCTTGTTAGCCAACTAGGAGGACAACCTACACCAGCTGTTGGTTTTGCTATGGGTGTTGAGCGTTTAGTTTTATTAGTTCAAGCAGTCAACCCGTCATTGAACTGTGATAATTCAATTGATATTTATATGATTTCGTCAGGTGATGAAAAGACAATCTCAGCAGCACAATGCATAGCAGAACAATTACGAGATGGATTACCTGAAAAACGCATTGTCACCAATTATGGTTCCAGTAATTTTAAGAAACAATTTGCCAAGGCTGATAAATTAGGTGCTAAAATAGCGGTTATTATTGGTGAAAATGAAATAGCAAACCAAACAGTAACCATTAAAAATTTACAAAACGGTGAACAAGTTGAAGTAGCGCAAACAAATATTATTCAAACTTGTTTGGCTATACTATAAAGGATAATAGGAGAAAAAAGTGAGTCATCAATTAACGCCTGAGGAACAATTTTCGGAGATTAAAGAATTTTTTGCAAAAACATGGAAAATAATGGTTGCAGTTATCATAATTGGTTTACTAGCTTTTTATGGATGGCGTTACTGGCAATCTTATAAAGTAGATAAGTCAATTGAATCATCAGAGCGATATGAACAATTAATAGCGAAATTGGATAATAGTAACCCCGATTCTGTCAATGAATTAGTCGCCTTTGCTAAAAAGGACGACACTATTTATAGTGTATTTGCTAGTTTTAATGCAGCTAAATTTTATGTCGAAGTATTAAAAGATTATGCAGGCGCACAAGTTTTACTAACGGATTCTCTAAAGAAAACGGATGCAGAACCCATTAAAGCAATCGCATACATTCGAATAGCTCGTTTACAATATCAACAAGAGCAATATCAAGATAGTTTAACTTCATTAGGTAAGGTATCTGAAAAAAGTTGGATGACCATTGTAAATGATATTCGTGGTGATATATTTGTGAAAATGGCTCGTTATAGTGATGCTGTTGATGCATATAACCTTGCGTTGACTTCATCCTCAACTAATGAGTTAAAAACAAATATAAAAATGAAATTAAATGAAGCACAATACTTAAAAGCTAAACAGGAAGAACAAGCATTAAAAGATAAGGCAGAACAAGAGTCACAAGCGAACAAAGCAGCAACAGAAGAAAGTAAAAATTAATTTATCCTGCTATAAGGGTCATATAATATGAAGTTAACAAAATATTTTTTTACCAGTGTTTTAATTTGCTCACTTGCAGGATGTTCCTTATTTGGTGGTGAAGAAGAGATTGTACAGATTTCACCTTCACCAACAGTGAAAAGCCAATTTCCTATTCAGCAAATATGGCGAAATAGTACATCGGGAAATACGCAAATTTACTCATTATTAGGTCCAGCTAGTTATGATAATACTGTTTATGTTGCTAGTCGCAGTGGACAGGTTAAAGCGATTGATTTATTAAGTGGTAATACTATATGGGATGTAAATTTATCCCAAAGCACATTTTTTAGTAGCAAAACAGCTTTGTTTTCTGGTGGAGTAAGCGTTGATGACAAATATGTTTACATTGGAAGTGAACGGGCGGTTGTTTATGCCTTAGATCGTAGTAATGGTAAAGTTGTTTGGGAAAAAAAAGTAAACGGCGAAGTACTTGCTCGACCTGTATCTTCTCAGGATAAATTGATTATTCATTCTGCTAATGGCATTTTACAAGGACTAAACCGTAATACCGGTGAAGAACTGTGGGATGTAACTCTTGATACTCCATCTTTGTCGTTAAGAGGCAATTCAACACCAACGGTCGTTCATGGTGCGGCAATTGTGGGGGATGATAGTGGGCGAGTAAATGCTTACTATATCAAAGATGGCCAACTCATTTGGCAGCAACGTATTTCTCAACCGACAGGTTCAACTGAAATAGCAAAATTGAACGATGTTGATTCTACACCTGTTGTTGAAGGAAATTTGGTTTATTCTGTTGGTTATAATGGATATGTTGCAGCATTGGATCTAAGTAATGGTCAAGTTGTTTGGCGTAAGCAATTAGGTTCAACTCATAGTTTTGCTGTTGATTCCCAACAGATATTCGTTGTTGATCAGGATGATAATGTTCAAGCTATCACTAAAAAAGGTGGTGCACTGGACTGGACCCAACCAAGCCTTTTACATCGTCAATTAACCGATCCAGTTGTTTACCAAGATTATATTATTGTAGGTGACTTTGAAGGTTATTTGTATTTTCTAAATAAAGATAGTGGCGAAATCGTTGCTAAAACACAAGTAAGTAGTAGTGGTTTAATATCGCGACCATTAATAGTAGACAATAAAATAATTGTTCAAGCTAAAAATGGTGATATTTATGCGTTTATAAAAAATTAAGGTAAATAGAGAATATACATGGTACCAGTTATAGCACTAGTTGGTCGTCCAAACGTTGGAAAGTCGACTTTATTCAATCGGTTAACTCGAACTAGAGACGCATTAGTTGCTGATTTTCCCGGATTAACTCGTGATCGTAAATATGGGCGAGCCGAAATTCAAGGACATGAATATATCGTCATTGATACTGGCGGTATTGATGGAACTGAAGATGGGGTTGAAAGCTTTATGGCAGAACAATCCCTACAAGCAATTGAAGAAGCAGATATTGTTCTTTTCTTAGTAGATGCTAGAGCAGGTGCTATGCCTGCTGATCATGCTATCGCTAAACACTTGCGTTCCCGCCAGAAAGCTACATTTTTAGTGGCTAATAAAATTGATGGTATTGATGCTGATATTGCTATTTCTGACTTTTATGGGCTAGGATTAGGTAAGATTCATTCAATTGCTGCTAGTCATGGTCGAGGAGTAAGTTCATTAATTGAGACTGTTTTAGAGCCTATTTTTCAATTCAAAGATGAACATCAAAATAATTTTGTTAACGATGAATCATCTAACGATTTGCCCGAGTCATATGATGATCTTGTCCTTGATGATGATGATACTCAATCACTGATAAATCAACCTATCAAGGTTGCTATTGTTGGTCGCCCAAATGTTGGTAAGTCAACACTAACTAATCGTATATTAGGTGAAGAGCGTGTTGTTGTATATGACATGCCAGGAACAACGCGAGATAGCATTTATATACCAATGACACGTGATGAGCGTGAATACGTCTTAATTGATACCGCAGGTGTTCGTAAAAGAGGTAAAGTAACCGAAACCGTTGAAAAATTTTCTGTCATTAAAACATTACAAGCAATTGAAGATGCTAATGTTGTGATTTTAGTTATTGATGCCAGAGAAGGAGTATCAGATCAAGACTTATCATTACTTGGCTTTATTATAAATAGTGGTCGCTCACTTGTAATAGCTGTTAATAAATGGGATGGCTTATCACAAGACATCAAAGAACAAGTCAAGACGACTCTTGATGATCGGCTTGATTTTATTGATTTTGCTCGAGTACATTTTATTTCTGCTTTACATGGTAGTGGAGTTGGTAATTTATTTGATTCCATTCAAGAAGCTTATGATTGTGCAACGCGTCGTGTAAATACGGCACTACTAACAAAAATAATGCAAATGGCACAAGATGATCATCAACCTCCTTTGGTGTGTGGTCGTCGAGTAAAATTAAAATATGCACATGCTGGTGGCTATAATCCACCAATTGTTGTTATTCATGGTAATCAAGTTGAAGATTTACCTGACTCTTATAAGCGTTATTTAATGAACTATTTTAGACGTTCATTAAAAATTATGGGTTCGCCAATTCGAATACAATTCAAAGAAGGAGCTAACCCATTTGAAGGTCGAAAAAATAGCTTAACAGCATCACAGCAACGTAAACGTCGCCGGTTGATGAAACATGTTCGAGGTCGAAAATAAATTATGCCAAAAAAAATAGCAGTTAATCATGGGCAAGAAGGCATTTGCCCGAACTGTAATGAAAAAATGAGTCGTGTTTCTCCTCAACATTTTAGTTGTTCTAAATGCCAACAACATTACATTGAACAATATATATGTCCAATTTGCCAACAAAATGCGCAAATGATTAAAGGCTGTGGCTCGATCAATTATATTTGTCAAACAGATGGTTTAATATCAAGTAGTAAAGTGATATTTCATTATTTACCAGAATAGAAAAAACTATTTATATTAAAGTTATAAGAGGTTATTTAATGCGAATTATATTATTAGGTGCACCTGGGGCAGGAAAGGGAACCCAAGCACAATTTATTATGCAAAAGTATGGTATCCCACAAATCTCAACTGGGGATATGCTACGTGCCGCAGTAAAAGCAGGTAGTCCATTAGGTTTACAAGCAAAATCACTTATGGATGCAGGAAAACTTGTTACTGATGAGCTGGTAATAGCACTAGTTAAAGAACGTATTGCACAAAGTGATTGCTCTAATGGTTTTTTATTAGATGGTTTTCCGCGTACAGTGCCACAAGCTGATGCAATGAAAGCTGCTGGTATTAATGTTGATTATGTACTTGAGTTTGATGTGCCTGATGAAGTGATTATTGATCGTATGAGTGGACGACGAATCCATGCTGCTTCTGGTCGTGTTTATCATATACGTCACAATCCACCAAAAGTTGAAAATATTGATGATGTTACTGGTGAATCGCTAACTATTCGTAAAGATGATAGCGAAGAAATTGTTCGTAAACGTCTTGTTGAATATCATGATTTAACTAAACCTTTGATTAGTTATTATCAACATGAAGCTAAAGAAGGTCGTACACAGTATTTCCGTATTGATGGAACCCAGCCAGTTGCTGATGTTACAAAAGAATTAGCTAAAATCTTAGGCTAATTGATTTTAGTAAAAGAGTCAGATAGTTTTTAGCTATCTGACTTTTTTCTATTGCATAATAGGTCAATTCGAAGCAGCTGTAAGGGCTTGCTCTAGATCAGCAATAATATCATCAATATGTTCGATACCAATAGATAAGCGAATCATTTCTTGACTGACTCCTGCTTTTTGCAGCTCTTCATTATTAAGTTGTCTATGTGTTGTGGTGGCTGGATGGCAAGCTAGTGAACGAGTATCGCCGATATTGACTAACCGAATTATCAGTTTTAATGCGTCAATAAATTTAGCTCCTGCTTGCTTACCTCCTTTTATACCAAACGATAAAATACCAGCTGGCAAACCATTATCCATCTGTTTTATGGCTAATTGGTGTTCTGGATGATTTGATAAACCAGCATAATTTACCCAGCTAACTTGAGGATGAGCTTCTAAATATTGGGCGACTTTTAGGGTATTTTGGCAGTGACGTTCAACTCTTAAAGATAATGTTTCGAGTCCTTGTAATAGTAAAAAAGTATTAAATGGAGATAATGCTGCCCCCATATTACGTAATGGTATAACACGACAACGCGCTATATAAGCAGCAGTACCAAATGTTTCAGTATATGAAACGCCATGGTAAGATGGGTCAGGTTGATTTAACATTGGATATTTATCCGCATGATCTTTCCAAGGAAATTTACCTGAATCAACAATCATTCCACCTAAACTATTGCCGTGTCCACCAATATATTTAGTGAGGGAATGAATGACAATATCCGCTCCAAATTCAAACGGTCGGCAAAGTGCAGGGCTCGCAACAGTATTATCGACAATCAAAACGATACCATGACGATGAGCAATATCCGCTAATGCCGCAATATCAACAATGTTGCCAGCGGGATTACCTATACTTTCACAATAGATGGCTTTAGTTTTGTTATCTATCTGTTTTTCAATAGCAACAAGATCATCGTGAGGGGCAAACTTAGTTGTAATACCAAAGTTAGGTAATGTATGAGCAAATAAATTATACGTTCCACCATAAAGCTTAGAAACTGAAACAATATTTTCACCAGTAAAAGTAATTGCTTGAATTGCATAAGTAATGGCAGCCATACCTGATGCTACAGCTAAGGCGCCAACTCCGCCTTCAAGGGCCGCAACTCTTGCTTCAAGTACTGCATTAGTTGGATTTGTAATTCTTGTATAAATATTGCCAGGCACTTTCAAATCAAAAAGATCTGCGCCATGTTGTGTGTCATCAAAAGAATAAGAAGTGGTTTGATAAATAGGTACAGCAACAGCGTGGGTTGTTAACTCGGGTGTATAGCCAGTATGGATGGCAATGGTTTCTGGTTTCATATTAGAGCCTCATTATTGCAGTGTGAGACTCTATTTTGCGAAAAAATTTTAAAAAAAGCAATGAATTATAAAACCATTCTTACAATATCAATTTCGCCTAATTCTTTATAAAGATTTTCAATTTGGTCAATATGTGTTGCATTAATAGTAATCGATACAGAATGATAATTACCTTTACTACTTGGTTTGATAGATGGAGTATAATCACCAGGCGCATGGCGTTGAATTACGGATACAACTTTATCAACCAACTCTGGTTTTGCTTCTCCCATCACTTTATAGGTGAATGAACAAGGGAACTCTAATAGTTCATTTAATTTTGTTTGTTGCATAATTTTATACTTCTCATTTTATTAGTTCATTTTATTGGTATGACTACCAAGAATAACGAATATATATAGGCTGTTTATACTTCTTCAAGTAATATGAAATATAAACATCGCTTTTTAAAGCTTATAATTTGATCTATGATAGGGAAATTCTAACATAGCTTGATAAATCTATCTTGCATTTTGTTCATAAATATAAGGTTAATACAGCATGTCATCTTTGTCCAATAACAAAGAATCTTTTGGTACATTATTAGGTTATGCGCCAGGAGGCGTTGCAATTTATTCATCTGATTATGAAACATTAGATTCCAACCTTTACCCTAATGATGCCTCATTTCGCAGTTATTCTGGTCATGAATATATGGGATATAAATGGCAATGTGTCGAATTTGCTAGGCGATTTTTATTTTTAAATCACGGTATTGTATTTACCGATGTGGGTATGGCGCATGAGATATTCTCGTTACGATTTTTAAGACATGTTATTAATGAAGCGATTTTACCTTTACAAGCATTTGCCAATGGCAGTAAACGTGCACCAGAAGCAGGTGCATTATTAGTTTGGGATGATGGAGGATTTTTTGATCGTACCGGTCATGTCGCTATTATTACCGAAGTATTTGAAGATAAAATTCGGATCGCTGAGCAAAACGTAAGACATACACGTTTGCCTATTGGTCAGCAATGGACTCGTGAGCTTGCTATGACAAGGATAGATGGCGGTTATCAGTTACATGATACGTTTGATGATACAACGATTCTTGGTTGGATGATTCAAACAGATAATACCGAACATAGTTTGTCACAACCTAATGTACCTAATCCGTTGTTAGCGATCCACAGTGCTCATATTGAAAATGAAAGCCAATTTGATAAAAAGTGGCTAAATGAATTAGATACGCTCGAAAATGCCTATGTATCAGCCACAGGGCATGCAATCAGCCATGACGATCAATATCGTTATTTCACCATTTCAGAAAGCGCGGAACAAGAGTTAATTCGTGCAACCAATGAATTACATTTAATGTATTTACATGCTACTGATAAAGTATTAAAAGATGATAGATTATTAATTAATTTTAATATTCCGGAAATATTATGGCCAAGGCTTAGACTCTCATGGCAACAGCGTCGCTATCAAATGATCACAGGACGATTAGATTTTTGCATGGATGAACGAGGTTTTAAAGTTTACGAATATAACGCTGATTCAGCTTCTTGCCATACTGAAGCCGGACACATTCTTGATAAATGGGCAATTCAAGCAGGATTAAATGTGGGTGTCAATCCAAGTAGTGGTTTACTCAATTCTTTGGCTAATTGTTGGACACATAGCGATGCACAAGCTTTTGTTCATATCATGCAAGATAACGATAGTGAAGAAAATTATCATGCATTGTTTATGCAAACAGCCCTTACTCAAGCAGGATTTAGTAGCAAGATTCTACGTGGACTTAATGGGCTAAAATGGGATAAGCGAGGTCGATTAGTTGATGATGAAGATCGACAAGTCACATGTGTTTGGAAAACATGGGCATGGGAAACCGTTCTAGAGCAATTACGAGAAGAAAGTGAAGCTCAGATTGCCGGCTTACCAATTCGCACTTGGCATCCTGAAAATGCGGTAAGATTAATTGATGTGCTTTTACGACCTGAAGTTTCAGTTTTTGAACCTTTATGGACGGTTATTCCAAGTAATAAAGCTATTTTACCTGTTTTGTGGTCTTTATTCCCTAATCACCGTTATTTATTAGAATCAACGTTTGAACTTAATGACAGTTTAATTAAAAAAGGTTATGCCATTAAACCTATTGCAGGTCGTCGGGGAAGTGATATTCAATTAATTAGCAGTCAAGAACAGATTCTTGATAAAACAGTAGGACAGTTTGCTAAGCAAGAAAACATTTATCAAGAACTCTGGTGTTTGCCAAAGGTTGATGATCGTTATCTACAATTATGTACTTTTACTGTAGGTGGACATTATGGCGGAGCATGTTTACGTTCTGATCCCTCTTTGGTTATAAAAGGTGAAAGTGATATGCAACCATTACGTGTTTTAACTGATGAGGAGTTTTTAAAACAATTGCAATAAAGAGTTTTTGTAAAAAAGTTTCAGGTTATGCATACGTTTCAGTATAAGATTGAAAGGGAATCACTCTATTAAGTGGTGTTATTATGATTTTTGTTGTATTAATACTTATTAATGTATTATTTTTTGTAATAAATATATAAAGCTTTAATTAACATTCAAATATAAAAGACATAATATCGGTGAGTTTAACAATTACAATAATAAATTTTTTTGTTAAAATTAATACAATTATATAAAAATAATAACAATATAAATACAATTAATAAGAAGGAATATATGGTAAATACTTTACTGCGAAGTGGTGATATAAAAGATTTCAAAATGCTAGGGCACGACGGTAAAGCCGCTTATTTAGTTGCTGCCCAAATTCGTGAAATGTTTAGAGTAAAGTTAGGTAAACAATATGCTGATTATTTAGCTATTCCACAACGCAATGATCAAGGTAATATTATTGATTGGTATATTCCTTTTGATTCAACTCAATCTGATGGACAGTATGATATTGTTCCTTGGACCTCTGCCAGTGAATCAGAGCAAGAAGAAGCATTGATTTTACTCAAAGAATTCGAAAACAAAGTTATCAATTTGGGTAAACAACTTGCAAGCAATCCAAATTTAGCGGGTGATCAATTACTTTTTAGCCGTCTGATTTATGATCCAAAAAATAATATTGATAGCACTGAACCAAATTTGATGGCAATACGTTTTCCTAGTAATCAATTTGTTTATATTGTTAACGGTGAACCAGTGATTACCTTTTGGGGATTTGTTTATCCACAAACGCCGCAAAATAATTCACCATTTAATTGTTTGAAATCTATACAACAACCAATCCCTTTAGCATCAACAGTAACTGAATCTGAGATAATTAAAAAACCATGGTGGAAACGTTGGTGGGCGTGGTTGCTTGGTTTGTTGCTTTTATTATTGCTATTATTTGCAATATTTTTGTTACGAGGCTGTCGACAAAATTCGGACGTTTCGATTAATCATGAAATAGCAAAGGAAAATAATATTAATCAACTTTTACCAGCAGATGAAAAACAAGATGTAAAAGAAGTAAAAACGAAAGATCAAGTAATTGATAGACAAATTAATGTTATTAATGGCATCAAAAACAGTTCAAAAAATTTAGTTGATGCTAATGGTGTGCCTATTAACACTGAAGTTCAAGGAGATACTCTTAATACTGTTGATCCAAACGCAATACCTAATAATGTTGAAAATAATGGTGATATTAATCAAATTCCAGACGCTTTAAATAGTAATGATGACAAAGTAGGTGATCCTAATTTAGTTGAAGCCGATAAAAAAGATAATTTGGATGGCACAAAAGATGAAAACAATAAAGGTCAAATACCTGAAGAATCAAATAAAGATAATAATTCTGACACTAATGTGAATCCAGATAAGGTAGATAACTTAACGTTATCTCCAGATCAAATAAAGCAAGGCTCTACTAAATTTTTGGATGGGCAATGGTCTGTTAGTGGAGGAATTCAAGATAAGGCTACCGGTAAACCATTACAATTGAGCTATGAACTTAAGGATGGAAATGGCCAAGTTACTATTACTCGTAGTGATGGTGTTAAATGCGTTGGTCAAGTTGATAGTGGTATTCAAAATGCTAATTTAAGTATTGGTGGTAATAACCAAGCTATCTGTAGTGATAATAGCAAATATCAATTACCTAAGATTCAGTGTAAATCAGGCAACAATAATCAAGCTGATTGCCAGGGAATTTATGATAACGGAACTTCGTTCCCAATTACGATGAAAAAACAATAAGGTTGTATATGCTTCCAGAAACACGCAACTATGGTCAAGAAGTTACACTGATAATGAATAGTGGAATTCAATTTCTTGATTTTGCACTAAAAATAGATTGGAAAGATAATCAATGGCGCAGTAAAATTAATGGTAGTTTTATTGATCCTTCTGAAAGTGGGGCGCTAGTTAGATTAATTGAAGATAGTAATAATGGTAAATTTTTTGTACCAGATAATCTCTCTTTTGCTGTAACCCCTACACAAGAGATTAGTGTTGACCAATCATTAAAATTGTATGATGGTATTTGGTTGCCTGTTCCTGTTTTGAGATCAATACCGCCTGAAAGATTTGATAAAGGACCTCATAACTGGAGTCGTGTAAGGATTGTTAGCATTCCAGAAGGAGAAGATCCTGATGGCAATACACACCGTATAACTTTTGCATTTGATACTAAAATCTTTGCAAACATGCAAGACGTTGTTTACTTAGCACCAACTGAAAATGATGTAAAAACAGGTTCCGTATTCAGTTTGGCACATCGTTCAGATCAGGTTTCTTGGTATCTAGAACTAAAATGGATAACAAGTTGGTTAATTGACTTGTTCCAAGAATTGGCTCCTCAGCCTGAACGGCTAAAAATACACAAAGATGATATTGAATTACAAATAAGTAATAAAGCTTATTATGGTCATTATCTGAACATTCTTAATTTGCTTGCAGATTCAATACAGCTACCAACAATCAAAATAGTATCAAACGATAAAAATGATGTTGTCAAATCAATTCCTGTCGATATGATTCTTGATGTTGGAAACAGTCGAACTTGCGGGATCTTAATCGAGGATCATATTCAAGATAAAGATAGTTTAAATCATCGTTATGAACTTGAAATTCGAGATCTTACCCAACCAGAACATATTTACAATGAACCTTTTGAAAGTCGAGTTGAATTTGCTCAAACTTTCTTTGGTAAGGAACATTTTTCTTTACAAAGTGGAAGGCGAGATACTTTTCGCTGGCCAAGTATCGTACGGGTAGGTAAAGAGGCTAGCCGTCTTGCAAGCCGACGTGAAGGTAATGAGGGAGCAACAGGACTTTCAAGTCCAAAACGTTATTTATGGGATAAAGATAAATATGAACAAGGTTGGCGCTTTAATTCTCATTATGTAAAAAGTGATCATGAACCGTTTGCGACAGCGGAACCCTTTTCAAGTTTAATTAATGAATATGGTGAAGCACTACACATTTTAAGTAATGATATTGAAGAAGAATATGACCGCAAAATGCCAGTGTTCCATCCAAAATACTCGCGTAGTTCATTAATGACATTCATGCTATGTGAAGTTTTAATGCATGCTTTAATGCAAATAAATAGTGTTGCTCAACGTAATAAACTTGAACATGCTAAAACTCCCCGTAATTTGCGTTCTATCATTTTAACTATTCCACCAGCAATGCCTAAACCTGAACAGGCAATTTTTAAAAGTTGTGTTTATCAAGCTATAGGACTTGTTTGGAAAAGTCTTGGTTGGGATAATTCAGATAGTAATATTGATTTTAGTAACAGTGATCAATTAAATAGTATTTGGCCAAATATTCCTGAAGTTTATATTCAATGGGATGAAGCAACCTGCGGTCAAATTGTTTATCTGTTTAACGAAACACAAAATAATTATAATGGACGCAGTGAAGAATTTATTGCATCAATAGTTCGTCCTGATAAAGTTAATAAGAAAAAACTAACAATCGCAACAGTTGATATTGGCGGTGGTACAACTGACCTAGTTATTAATGACTACGAGCTTGATTATGGTAGCAGTAAGCAAACAAATGGTAGTAATACTTATATTGTTCCTATTCAACGTTTTCGTGATGGATTTAAAGTTGCAGGGGATGATATTTTACTTGATATCATTCAAGATGTTGTATTGACCTCATTAACCAATGGTTTAAAGAAAGCAGGTTTAACTGATCCAAATCCAATTTTATCAACGATTATTGGTTCACAGCAACTTTCTATTCAAGACGCTGTATTACGCCAACAGATCAACTTACAGTTATTTACGCCAATTGGATTACAAGTGTTAAAGCAATATGAGCTTTACGATCCACTTCATGCAGATCAACATGTGTATAACACAACTTTCAGTGAGTTACTACAGCATACATCTATGACTGATCATGTTTTGAATTTTATTAATGAACCGATTAGACGAGCTTTAAATAATCCAATATTTTCAGTGCTTGATCTCAGTATAGAGATTAATTTGAAACGTATTCATTACTTATTCATTCGTGGTGATTATTATAATATCTGTAAGACATTTGATGCATTATCTGAAATTATCAGTTGTTATCAATGTGACGTATTGTTGCTAACGGGTCGTCCATCACGCCTACCTGGCGTTCAAAGTTATTTTCGTTCACGCTTATCAATACCTTCAGGAAGAGTTTTACCATTACATGGCTATTATACGGGAGGGTGGTATCCGTTTCATAAACAAGAACGAATTGATGATCCAAAAACCACAGCAGCTGTTGGGGCAATGCTCTGTTTTTTAAGTAAGAATTTAAGACTATCTAATTTTTATTTTAGATCATCAAATATCGATTTATATTCAACGGTTAAATACATTGGTCTGCTTGATAATTTAAATATGATAAAAGATGAAAATATTTATTATCGAGATATTGATTTAGATGATCCTGATTATGATTTTCCTGATATCTCATTTGAGATCCGAGGGACAACCAGACTCGGATTTAAACAATTAGAAATTGATCGTTGGCCTGCATCACCAATTTATATCTTAACGATTGAAAATAGCGATGTTGCCAAAAGGCTCAGTGCGGAAGGTGTAGTTTTAGAAGTAACATTAGGAATAAAAAACCAACAAAAAACGGTTGAGAATTTCTATATTAAAGATGTTAAAGCTTCAGATGGACGTGCCTGCAACAAAACTAAAGATATAAAGCTAAATTTAAATACAATGGTAAATTCAGGTTTAATTAGCACACAATATTGGCTTGATAGTGGAATAATAAAGCGATGAAAAATTTAAACGAACAACTACCTAAATCCTGGGAACAGGTTTATCAAGCATCTGCAAAGGCCATTGAATGGGTGGATCAAACGCGTAACTCATCTAAACGTCTGAATAATGAAGCTGATAGTTTAATTCTCGATCTTCGTCGTCTTCGTAATAGTGCAAAAAAGTTAGGTGATGTATCAAATAAATCTGTTGCAGTTGGTTTTTTTGGTTTATCGCAGGCAGGAAAATCTTATCTAATTTCAGCATTGGCAGCAGGTCAAAATGGTAAACTTGAAACTGTTGTTGATAATGAAATTTTAGATTTTATCGATCATGTTAATCCTGTCGGTAGTGGTAAAGAGGCAACGGGTCTAGTGACTCGTTTTAGCCGAATAGCTAAAGGAGGTATTGCAAATTATCCTTTAGAACTAAAACTCTTTCAAGAAATTGAAATTGTTAAAATTTTAATTAATGCTTATTTTAAAGATTTTGATCAACAAAGAATTAGTAATAAAATCGAATTTTTCTCATTAAATCAGCTGATTCAAAATATTGAAAGTAAAAAACAAGATGAATATACAGGTGGTATTACTGAAGATGATATTGTTGATCTATATGATTATCTAACTGAAAATTTTGGTAATTCGCTTGAAGGATTAAAAGGTGGTTATTGGGAAAAAGCGATGTATTTGCTACCGTATCTTAAAACTTCTGAACGTAGTGCTCTTTTTTCAGTTTTATGGGGCGGTATCAGTGAAATTACGGCTGTTTATATACAATTAGCGACAACATTAGCTAGCTTAAATTATGTTAGTACAGTATATGCACCAATTTCAGTATTAGTTAAAGATAATAATGGTACTAAGTCGCAAATTGACAGTATTATGAATGTCGACATCCTTGAACGATTAAATACTGACCGAGACTCATCAGTAACTATTACTCCTCAAAATGGTGTACCAACCTCGATTTCTCTGGCTCAACTTGCTTTTTTAACCGCTGAATTAACTTTTCCATTAGTAAATCAAACGCGTGTGCCTACGTTTGAAAAAGTTGATTTGCTTGATTTCCCAGGATATCGGGGACGATTAAATTTAACTTCTATTTCAGATGTTAAAGAAGGTAATCCTATTGCTCAACTTTTATTACGGGGTAAAGTTGCTTATCTTTTCGAAAAATACACTGATAATCAAGAAATGAATGTTCTTGTAGTTTGTACTCCATCAGATAAACAATCTGATGTTAACGATGTTGGTCCCGTTCTTGAACGTTGGATAGATAAGACCCAAGGAGAGTCAGCAGAAAAAAGAGCGACTAAAAAAGCAGGACTATTATGGGCTATTACTATGTTCGATAAACGTATTAGCAACTCACTAACTTTATCAGAAGATAATCTTAAAAATAGTTGGGGTAAAGGTGGATTACTACAACAAACCATTTTAGAACGTTTTGGTAACTATGATTGGTTAACAAATTGGTTTAATGAACATAAATTCAACAATGTTTTTTTAGTACGAAAACCAGGTTTTGATGTACCATTTTTAAATACTGATGCAGAGACAAAACTTGAATTATCTTACAACGATACTTATCAGGAAAAAATGCAAATTTTAAAAAATACATTTGTTGAAGATCCTGATATCAAAGAGTATGTTAACGATCCAGATCAGGCATGGGATGCCATGTTAAAATTGAATGATGGTGGTATCGGAAGAATTAGCCAATATTTAGAGCAAGTTGCTATCACTGAAATGAAACAACAACGCATTGTTGAACAACTCAATGAAAAAATTGATTATATTATTAATATGCGTTTTGATACTTGGTATCAGGCAGATAATGATGAAGAACTTGGTAAGAAAAAACAGATTATCGCTGATGTCGTTAAAGAACTACAGGGAAAAGCCTTATTATTGGGGGAACTACTTAAAGTATTAGAACTACCTGAACAAACCATTCGTGCGCTTTATCATACTAGTGAAACAGGTACTGATACATCTAAAAACGAAGCTCATGATGATATGGGTAATGATATATCAACCGATTTTGGATTGAATACCGACTTTGAATTATTTTCCGATGATAATTTCTCATCTAATATAAAACCAGTAACCATTTTACCAACTGAATGTAAATTGGCTAAAACAATATTTACAACATGGCTAGAGTATTTAAGAAATATTGTTTTAGATAAACATATTTTACAATTTTTTGGTTTGGAGCAAAAATCACTATCTTTTATTGTCGAAGAGCTTATTACTGCAGCAAATCGTCTAAAAATTGAAGCAAGTTTAACTGAACGAATATTGCAAAATGAAAATACAGGTAGTAAACGCGATGATTTAGAGTCTAGACAAGTGAGTACTATACATACTTTATTAGCAGACTTCATTGCATGGCTCGGTTTTGTTCCAGGGCAATCTATTGAAATACCAATGAGCCGAGTTAATCAAGGTAAACCAATATTTTCTTCACCATTGAGCCAATTTTCAAGTCAATTATCACATCCACTACCAGTACTTGATGATAAGACTAAAAATTATTCTCAATTTGCTATATTTGATTGGTTTATTGCATTTGCTATGCTTGCTCAAGAAAATGTTGGGCATCATGCTGGGCGTGAAATAAGTCAAGAACAAAACTCTCGACTTGGTGAGATTTTAATGTTCTTTAAACAATCACAAATAAAATAGTTATTTTAAATAAATTAAGTGACAATCATTTTATCGTCATTAAATAAATAAGGTAGCATGAAGCTATCTTGGATTATGAAAAGTTTATCAATCTATATTGATAAACTCTTAGTTGTGAAATAGAGGATATCATGGCACTAAGAATTGAATTAGAAGGGTATAAACCAGGTATTGCTAGATTTTTGGCACAAAAATGGAATGGCAGTGCTGATATTGATATATTGATTCAACGTAACCAAGATAATTATTATTTATCCGATCTTAATCAATGGGGACCAGAAAAAAATTGGCATTCATTGAATAATATGTCAGTAGATAATGAGCAATTAATTGGATATGTTGATGAATGGCTAGTTGACTCTTTATTATCTCAAGAAAACAGTGTTAGATTTCTTATTCAAATTCGTGATAAACAAAATGAAAGTTATACAGATCGTGGAGTAGTTAATATTGGTGAAGCAGTATTTCCATCCTCTGCTTTGAATACTCAAATAGAACAACCGCAGGTTATTGAACAAAATACGATTGAGATAAATGAGGACAATTCGAATTCGGTTGCATCAGATTCTACTGAATCTTTAGATTCTCAATCTGAATTGCCAACTGTTGAAGAAGAAAATCAAGCAATGACAGAGTCTGAGGTTGAGATAGAAGTCATACCAGAACCAGCAACTACACAAGAAGTCATCTCTACCCCAGAACCGACTAAATCAAAAAGTAAATTGAGGATATTTATCCTAATTTTTATAATAATACTGATTTTTAGTGGGCTTGGTGCATTAGCATGGTATTTCTTATTTTCTCAAGATAAAAGTTCTTCAGATACTTCAATACAAGGCAATAGTCAGTGTAATGTCGCTAATGTAACAAGTGATGATTTAACCTTTATTCAACAATGTTTACAGTCAAAACCGAATACTGATGTGTTAATTGAGTTAATCAATCAAGCAAAACAAGTGAATAAATGTAATATTGCTCAGCGGTTATATGCGAATCAATCCTTATTAAATGCTAAAATTGCCTTACTTTATGCCAAAGAATATGATGAAAAATTTTATCATAACAACTCGTGCTTTAAAACAGATAAGGAAACGGCGATTTATTGGTATGAAACTACATTAAATAATGATCCTAATAACTCCTTGGCTAAAGAGCGTCTAGCTGAATTGCAAAAATAATAAGGTGCAAGTATGAAAAGAAAAGTAATTTCAACATTAATTATCGGATTTAGTTTTACTTGTTTACCTTTGGTTAGTTCGGCTATAGAACCATTAAAGCAAGAGGGTAAAACAACACTTTACCAGCGAGTTCTTAGTACTCCAACTTGTGAGTTAAAAAAAGATATTAAGGATTCTACTGGTCAATCAGTGCCTGCCTTTTCTCGTTATTATGTTTATGAGCGTAAAACGGATAATAATCAACAATGGCTTAGTGTTGGTCCAGATTCTTATGGAAAAACCATAGGTTGGATTAATAATGCATGTGCTATCGCTTGGAATATGCAAATGACATTAGTCTTTACTAACCCTGTTGATCGTGATTCTCTCTTATTTTTTAAAGATAAAGCCTCACTTACGACTTTTGTTGATGCAAATCAACCTGAAACTTTGTTAAAACCGATTAGAGAGGCACTTAAAAACAATAAATCAGTCCCTGAAATTATTGCTCAAGAGCCAAAAGAGTATGTTGATTTTAAATCAAATTTTTATTTATTACCTATTTTACAAGGTGAAGAAGTAATGAATGGTAAAGGATTTTATGAGCGTATTTTAGAAGTTGCTTCAGTGAGTAAGCAAGATGATTTGGTAAAAAATAATAACGCTCAATCTAATGTACAAAGTTCTGATAATGACATCAATCAGGTAGCGCCATTCAAAGCTGCGATAGTATTTGTTATAGATTCGACTATTTCAATGGATCCTTATATTTCAAGAACTAAAGAAGCGGTTGAACAAGTATATCGACATATAGAAAAGGAAAATTTACAACAACAAGTAAAATTTGGTCTAGTTTCATTCCGTTCAAGTTTACAAGCATCGGATAAATTAGAGTTTTTAACAAAGATTTTTGTTGATCCTAACAAGGTACAAAATAGAGAAGATTTTATGCAGTTAAGTTCATCGCTTAAACAGGCGACTGTTTCTACTGCTTATTTTGCTGAAGATTCTTATGCTGGTATTGCAAAAGCATTAAATGATATTAATTGGAATAGCTTTGGCGCACGTTATATGATTTTGATCACTGATGCTAGTGCTATTCCTGGCGATGATAAACTTTCCAGTACTGGAATGGATGCTGCGCAGTTAAGACTTGAAGCTCAACATAAGGGTGTTGCTATTTATGCATTACATTTAAAAACACCAAGTGGTGAAAAAGATCACCAAGTTGCGGCTACTCAGTATTCAGATCTAACTTATAATGATTATATCCATAAATCACTTTATTATCCTGTTAATGCCGGTGATGTAAATGAATTTGGTAATAAAGTAGACTTGTTAGCTAAAGCTCTGTCAGAACAAGTTAAACTAGCGTATAAAGGTGAAGCATCAGTAGGTAATGCAATTAACGCTAAAGATGATAGCTCCAATATGTTAAAAGATGCATTGTTATTAAGTAAGGCGATGCAACTTGCTTATTTAGGTGGTACGAATGGTACGAAAGCACCTTCAGTTTTCAAAGGATGGATTGCTGATAAAGATTTTGTTAACCCAACGATACCAACAGCCGAACCTCGTATCTTGTTGACCAAATCTCAATTAAGTGATTTAAGTGATATTGTCAGTAAAATAGCTAATGCGGCTAATGATGGGTTAATTTCTGCTGATGATATGTTTTCCCAGTTACGTTCTGTTGCTGCAGCTATGGGACAAGATCCAAATAAATTAAAATCAGATTCAGTGACTAAAATTGCCGATTTAGGTTTATTAGGTGAATATTTAGATAATATTCCATACAAAAGTGATGTCACAGCTCTTGATCAAGATACTTGGAAAAGTATGAGCGGGTTAGAGCAAGAAAAATTTATTCGAAATTTAAATAGCAAAATTCGTTACTACCAAAAATGTAATGCCGATGTTGATCGTTGGATATCATTAGCTGAAGGAAGTGATCCACGAGATAATGTTTATCCTATTCCATTAGAAATGTTACCGTAAAGCAAATGTTAGTAATAAAACAACTTGAAATTTCTCGATTAACGGGTAACTCTTCTTTTAGAGTCTGTTTACCTGAATTGAGATTAAGAGCAGGGGATGTTGTTGTGATTCAAGGAGACAGTGGATCGGGAAAAAGCACTTTGCTTGAAATGATTGGTATGATACTCAAACCAGATAATATAGATGACTTTAAACTTTTTTTAGACAATAACGATCTTGATATTGCTAAATTGATTAATAACAATGATATAAATCAATTAGCCAATATACGTGCTCAATATTTAGGATTTATGCTGCAAACTGGTGGTTTACTGCCATTTTTGAAGATATATGATAATCTTTTATTGCCACTTAAATTATTACAAAAAAATGTTGATAATTCACGGTTAGAATATTTGATAAATAAACTAGGCATTTCTCATTTGTTAAATAAATATCCTAAACAATTATCGATTGGTGAGCGTCAACGAGCTTCTTTTATTCGTTCAATTATCCATAAACCAGCATTATTGCTTGCAGATGAACCAACCTCTGCTCTCGATCCTTATAATGCAAATTTACTTTTTGATTTAATTATTGAACAGGCAAAACAAGATAATATTGCAGCTATAATAGTTACTCATGATTGGCAACGTGTTTCTACTAAAGGTTTATTCACTTTATCCGCTAAGTTAGTATCCTCACATTCATCAGAATTTTTACCTTTACATGATAGGCAATAAAAAATGGCTAAAGTAATATCTAAATGGTTGCTCATTATTCGTTTGTCATTTGCTGATTTATGGTATGACAAAAAAGTTTCATTTTGCATCATTGCATCGGTTATATCTGTTATTACACCGTTATTATTATTATTTAGTTTAAAGTATGGGGTTGTTTCACAGCTTCGTGAGCAACTACTTAATGATCCTCAAAATTTGGAAGTGAAAATTGTAGGGAATTTACATCTTGATGATGCAGTGTTTGATTGGATAAGTAAGCAACCAGAAACCGCTTTTGTCATCCCATTAACTCGTTCACTTAATACTCAGGCCGATTTAATGAAAGATTCAAGCCATTTTGTGAGTAACGCTGAGATTATACCAACAGCTAGTGGAGATCCACTTACAAACGATTTTCCTAAAATTGATAATGAAAATAAAGTTTTACTAAGTGCTTTATCTGCTGAAAAAATGCAAGTTACTGTTGGTAGCCGGATAAAACTAATTATTACAAGACAACTTGATGGTAAATTCGAAAAAGGTTTAACTGAATTAGAAGTTATTGGCATTATTCCAGAAAATCGTTATAGCCGAACAGCTGCTTTTGTTTCATTAAATTTATTGATTGCTATGGAAAATTTTTATGATGGTTATCAAAGTGACCTTTTTGCAACTCAAACAGGTAAACTTAATCCCCCAAACCATACTTCATTTGCACGAGCACGTATTTATGCGAATTCGCTAGATAATGTGGCGCCGCTATCTTTTAAGTTACGAGAAAAGCAGATTGAAACGCGTACTCAATCTAATGCAATTGAGAATATAAAAGCAATTGATCGGGTATTTAGTTTTATATTTAGTGTAATTGCTTTTACTGCAGGTTTTGGTTGTATTTTATCATTTATTGGTTCATTTTTATCTAACATTGAACGTAAGCGTAAAGATATTGCTTTTATGCGTTTGCTTGGTTTTCAATCAAAAAATATTATGCTTTATTTGATTAACCAAGCTGTAATGTTGAGTTGCTTGGCATTTTTTGTATCTCTTATTCTATTTTTATTAGGAAATCATGCGTTTAACAATGTTTTAGGGAAAAATTTAGTTTCACAACCTATTGTAAGTCGATTACAATTTTATCATCTGGTTGTTGCATTTATGTTGAACATGTTTATTACATGTATCGTAGTGTTTATAGGAGGTCAACGTGCCATTAAAATCCAGCCAGCTGAAAGTTTACGAGAAGTTTAATACTAAAAAAAATATATTTTGTGTATTAATATTTATAGGCATGAGTTTATTTCCTTTCATCAGCTATGCTGAGCCATGGGATACTAGTTTTTATAATCCTAAACCCTCGAACGATGATGTTATTTTACCAATGCCATGTGATGGTAGCTTGGTGATGAAGAAAGTCTATACACCTACAAATAAACCATTAGATGATATCAAAGTTATTCTGGGTAGCAACCAAAAAGAGCTTGGTTTTGCTGAATATGCAACTCCAAATTATATTTCGGGTAGTTTTTCAGATAACGGTAAAGAACGATATTATCTGATAGGTAAGTATGAAGTAACAGCATTGCAATATCAATCTGTGATGAATGATACTTGCCCTTCAGCAAAAATTTTACTTATATTTCCAGTGACAAATATTAGTTGGTTTGATGCTATTGCATTTACTGATAAATATAACCGATGGTTAATTGAAAATCAGACAAAAACTAAATTAAACAAGATTCCACAAGGGTATTTTCGCTTACCTAATAATACTGAATGGGAATATGCGGCACGAGGTGGTACAAAAGTAACTGAATCTGAATTTCGTGAAAACCACTTTCCAATGACAGCTAACTTAGAAAATTACGCTTGGTTTTCTGGAGCAAAATCTGCTAATGGTAAACTACAACTTATTGGTCGATTACAGCCTAATCCGCTGGATATTTATGATATTTTGGGTAATGCAAATGAAATGATGTTTGACTCTTTTCGTATGAATAAGTTAGATCGTTATCATGGGCAAGAAGGAGGAATGATTGTTCGTGGTGGCAGTTATTTAACTCCTGAGTCGTCAATAACTACAGCATTTCGTACTGAAAAACCTTATTATGATGATAAAGGTGCTTACAAGAGTCAGGATGTTGGATTTCGTTTGGTTTATACAACTTCAGTCATGAATTCAAGTGAGGCTGTTAAAGTTTTAGATAAACAATGGAGTGAACTTGGAAATGAAACAACAAGTTCCGCAAATGGTAACATTGTTAATGAACTTGAGAAAATTACTAAACAAGTTGATGATGAAAAAACAAAAAAAGAATTGAATCAACTCAATACGTTGTTACGTAGTGCAAATCAAGCTAGAGATGAACAACGAAATCGTTCTATACAGTCAGCATTACAATTAGGTGCATTTTTGTGCGCCAATGTTTCAGATTTAAACAGTAAATTTGAATACAATAATAACTTGTATAATACAATGACTAATGAAATTTGCGATCCAGATGAAACAGAAACATTGCCTGATGATAATATGTGTTCAAAAGTTAGGCTCAATAATTTAAAACAGGTACTCAATGAATCAAAAAATGCAAGAGACTTTATTTTAAAATATTATGCCGATACTATCGTTACTACTGCATCAAATTATGAAAAAAATATCATTAATGAGCAAGCTCAACCCACACAATTTATTTTGCAAAACAGTGGTAAAGCCAACATGAGTGATTACTTAAAACTTTATTTACAGCATATTAATCAATACATTGTGTCAGGAAAGGTTGATAGAACAACTTGGTTACAGTCTTGTGATGAGATAAAAGGAAAAAAATAATGAACAAAGTAATAGGAACATTAGCTTTATGCATATCGATAATTTTAACTGGTTGCCAATCCTCATCAGGTGGTGTAAGTACTAGAAATGCCGATCCTGCTTTAACTAAAGATACTACAGCTCAATTTTTCAGTAAATCCGCTTGGCAAGCTTGTGCTATAGGTGTTGGTATTATGGGAGTTGGCTGTTTGTTGTTAGGTGAAAAAGCGCGCACATGCCTTGCTTCAGCAGCTGTTGGTTGTGGTGTAATGATGGGAGGAAACTATTACTTGGATACTAAACGCGAAGAGTATGCTGATGCTGAGATGCGTATTGATGCTTACATTCAAGATCTTCAACAAAACACACTAGAAGTTCAATTAATCACACAAAATGCAAAGAATGTTTTGGATAAAAATTTAGCCACACTTCATACATTAAATGAACAAATAAAAAATGATAATGTGAATAAAAAGCAAGTTCAGAAAGATTTGACTCAAATTGATGCAAATATTGCTTATCTGAATGATAAATTAAAAAGAATTAAAAAAGTTGAAAATGATTGGGTTAATCTTTCTGTACAAGAACAACAATCAGGTGTAAATGTAACAAGATTAGATAAAGAAATTAGTCAATTACATAAACAAATTGCTGCACTTGAAAAACAAATTAATCTAGTTACTCAACAACGTTCAGCTGTGAAGGTCAGTTAATTATGAAAAGAATATCTATTATTTCACTTTTGTCTTTAGTTTCTCTCGTAGGTTGTTCAACAACTCCTGAACAATGTGATCCAAGAAATACTAATTTGGGTATTATGGATAAAATAAGCTGTAACTATTCTGGCAATTACCAGACACGTATTGATCAGAAGAAGAAAATTCTTGAAGATGAGCAAAAAGCTAACCAGCAGTTTAAAGAAATTTATGCCAATATAGAAAAACAAAAAAATGATACAACTTTAAGTCTTAAGCAAAAACAAGCTCAGCAAAACAAACTTAAACAAGACTTAATGAAATTGACTAATGAAGTTAAAGAAAAAGCTAAAGATCGTGATGATTTACAAAAACAAGTTAATGACATTCAACAACAATTTAAACAAGTTAATCAATCAAATAAGTCAGAAATTGAAAAACAAGTTGAACTCGACAAATTGTATATAAAACTTCAAAAATTACAAAAAGCGTTAAATATATAAATATACTTGTGCTTAATAAAATATTGATAAAAAAGTTAAATGTAAGGAATTAATAACAAATGCAGAGAATAATAAGGATTAAGATTGATCATAATGATTTTCAAAAAATGTCTTTATTGGATCAGTATAATTCTTTGTTAACGTTATTAAAACCACATTTAACTGAACGAACCTTTTCAATTTTAGCTACGCCCAAATTAATTGATGACAATCAGTATTTGGGGTGGTATACAGATCTTCAGGGTCAACCTGTTTTTCTAAATAGTGTTGCTGATGAAGTATTAAAAAAGCAAATATCAGAAAAATTACAAACACGAATTTGCGACATTGAATTAACCATTAAATCTTTGCAGTTGAATGAGGATCAACAAGCGTTGGTTTCATCTTGGTTACCAAGAATTAAAAGTTTAGGTAACCAAATCTATATTGTTAATGGTGAACCAGTGATTATAAATACATTTGAAGATCCTATCTTACCACCACCTGTTGTTGCGCTTTCAACTATACCGATGAAAAAATTTTGGCGTTGGTGGCATTTTCTGATATTAGCTCTTTTATTTGTAGCATTAGGATCCTTGTTATACTTTTTGTATCCTTTCAATAAAGCCAATATAGTAGACGAAATACCTAAATTAACTATTATACCGCCAGTATTGGTTAAGAAACCCGAACCAGAACCGGCTCCTGTTGCTAGAAATTGTATTCCTAAAGAAGATGTGATAAAAAATAATAATGCATCGAAAATGGTGATGATATTTGATAATTCGGCTTCAATGACATTAACGTTAATGGAGTCAAAATCAGCTATTAATCAGTATTTAGCAAGTGATTTCAGTATGATGACAGAAAAAGAAGCTGATGCTTATGAAGCGCGAATGACAAGGTTACCTAATCGTTTATCAAGTAGTAAAAAAGTCGCATTGTCGACTATTGATAAAATACAACAAGATATTAATATTGCTCTCGTTACATTAACCAGTTGCCCTGTTGCACAAACGACTTCATTTTATGATCATGCCAGCCGCGAAAAACTAAAAAATAAGATTAATAAACTCAATCCATTAGAATATAATAGTGCTACGCCATTATACAGTGGTGTACAGCAAGCGAGTAAAATGCTTGATGGTGTAAATCGCGATGATTATATTTTAATAATTAGTGATGGTGAAGATAATTGTACTAAAAGAAATATTTGTACATTAGCTAGTAAAATTGCAGCTAAACAGCCTCGTTTAAAAATTAATATTGTTGATATTGCTGGGCAACATAAAATTGACTGTGTAGCGAAAAGCACAGGTGGTAAAGTTTATATCGCACAAAATCCGACAGAAATTGTTAATCAAATGAATAATGCTGTTTCTGACTTGAATATTACTAAACCTATCTGTGAATGATATTAAGTTAAAAAATATTTCTTATAGAAATTAATTAAAAAATAATGATATAAATAGGCTTCACACTAGATTTGTATGAAGTCTGAAAATAATTAGAAATAAGGACGTGGGTTAACAATGCAACGTATAACTCGAGTTAAAGTCGATGACAACAATCCATCAAAACTCATTTTATTAGATCAATATAATTTAATATTATCGTTACTAAAACCTTATTTGACCGAACGGACTTTTTCGATTTTTGCGGTACCGAAGTTAATAGATAATAATCAATATTTAGCTTGGTACACAAACCTTGAAGGTCAACCTATTCCAGTTGATAGTATTGCAGATGAGTCATTAAAACAAAAGATAACGGAAACGTTAAAAATTCGAATAAATGATGTTGAAACATCTATCAAAACAATTGTATTGGATGAAGAACAGCAAAAAATAATTTCATTATGGTTACCTCGGATCAAAAGTTTAAGTAATGAAATTTTTGTTATTAATGATGACCCCGTAATAATTTATAGCCTTGATGAGCCTGTTTTACCTAAATCAGCCATTACAGAGCCAGTCATTTCTCCAAAAACTTTCTGGAGATGGTGGCATGTATTATTGTTATCTTTATTATTATTAGCCGCATTAGGTGCTTTGCTGTTCTGTTTTTATCCATTTAACAAGGATAAAATAGCAGAAACGATACCTCAAATTACCATTATTCCTCCTATATTGGTAAAAAAACCAGAGCCAGAACCAATTGCTGAATCTTCTAAAGAAGAACCTAAATTTGTTGAGAATTTAGAGCCAAAAGAGTTACCAATTGAAGATAAAAAGCAAGATATCAAGATAGAAAATGCACCTAAACCAGTGCCAAAAGTCAAAAATCCTCCGAATTGTATTACTAAAGAAGAGATAAAGAATAATCCTAACCCATCAAGAATGATTATTGTGTTTGATAACTCTTTATCCATGATTGCAACGCTAGCTGAACCACCATCCGAAGTAGAGCAGTTCTTTCAATATTTAGGTTACGGTTATCCAAGTTATATGTCAGAACAAGAAAAAATTAAATATTATAAGAAGATGACTCGTTTACCAAGTCGTTTGTCGACAAGTAAAAAAGTAGCTTTATCAAGTATTGATAAAATACAACCTAATATCGACATTTCGCTTGTAACTTTAAATCATTGTCCAGCAGCACATGCTACACAATTTTATGATTATTCCAGCCGTAATATTTTAAAAAATAATATAAATAGACTTAATCCATCGGCTGTTGGTGGTGGAGGAACGCCACTTTATAGTGGTTTAGAGAAAGCAAGTAGCATGCTTGATGGTGTTAAACGTGAAGATTATATTTTAATTATTAGTGATGGTGAAGATAACTGTTCTAAGAATAATATCTGTACATTAGCAAATTATATTGCTACAAAAAAACCAAAGCTAAAAATTAATATTGTAGATATTGCAGGCGAACATAAAATTGATTGTGTTGCTAATATGACTGGAGGAAAAGTTTATATAGCTCAAAGTTCAAAAGATATGATTAAGCAGATGAATAAAGCCGTTTCAGATCTGAAAGTAGATAGGCCTGTGTGTCAATAAATTCTTTTATTTAATCGATTCAATAGATTGAATAAGGTGGTAAAAGAATGATATTAATTGTTAAAAAAAACCAGACCGTTGTCTGGTTTTTTAATTTATTTCTATTGAAAAAACAATTTTAAAAATCTAAATTAGCTGCTTTTAACGCATTTTCTTCGATAAATAATCGACGAGGTTCAACTTCATCACCCATTAATGTGGTGAACAGTTGATCAGCCTCTATAGCATCTTTGATCGTCACTTGTAACATCCGGCGACTAGTTGGATCCATCGTTGTTTCCCATAGTTGTTCCGGATTCATTTCTCCTAGACCTTTATAGCGCTGAATAGTGAGTCCTCGACGAGATTCGCGAATTAGCCAATCAACAGCTTCTTCAAAAGAATTAACAGGCTGTTTACGCTCACCTCGTTGAATAAATGCACTCTCTTCAAGTAGATCTTTTAATTGTGCTCCTAAGTGGCAGATATTGCGATATTCATTACTATGAATAAAGACTTGGTCTAATGCATAATTAGTATCAACGCCATGTGTTCTTACTTTTATGATTGGTACATATAATTGTGTTTTTTCATTAAAAGGAGCTGAATAACCATAGCTACTGCCGTGTTGTTCTTTACTTGATAATTTTTCTACAATGGTTTTTGCCCAATTTTCCGCTTGCTGTTGGTCTTTTAGTATATTTTCATCTAATACTTCATGATAAACCATTTCAGAAAGCAGCGCTTTAGGGTATCGTCGTTCCATTTTAGTAATTAACTTCTCGACTTTTTGATATTCAGCAATGAGCTTTTCCAATGCTTCCCCAGCTAATGCTGGTGCATGATCATTTACATGTAATGATGCATCTTCAAGAGCTAAAGCAATTTGAAATTGAGTCATCGCCTCATCATCTTTAATATATTGTTCTTGTTTGCCTTTTTTTACTTTATATAAAGGTGGTTGAGCAATGTAAACATAACCACGTTCAATAATTTCTGGCATTTGACGATAAAAGAACGTTAATAGCAATGTACGAATGTGTGAACCATCGACGTCAGCATCGGTCATAATAATGATACTATGATAACGCATTTTATCAGGATTATATTCGTCACGACCAATTCCACAACCCAGAGCAGTAATTAGTGTCGCTACTTCTTGGGAAGACAGCATTTTATCAAAACGCGCTTTTTCAACATTTAGAATTTTACCTTTAAGCGGTAAAATAGCTTGATTTTTACGGTTACGACCTTGTTTAGCCGAGCCACCAGCAGAATCCCCTTCCACTAAGTAGAGTTCTGAAAGAGCGGGATCTTTTTCTTGGCAATCAGCCAGCTTACCAGGTAATCCCCCTAAATCTAAGGCGCCTTTACGACGTGTCATTTCACGTGCTTTACGTGCAGCTTCACGGGCTCTTGCTGCATCAATGATTTTACCAACAACAATTTTGGCATCTGATGGGTTTTCAAGTAAGTATTCAGCTAATTTTTCACCCATAGTAGATTCCACCGCTGATTTAACTTCTGATGAAACCAACTTATCTTTAGTTTGTGATGAAAATTTAGGGTCTGGAACTTTTACAGATACTACTGCAATTAAACCTTCACGAGCATCATCGCCTGTCGCGCTGATTTTCGCTTTTTTACTGTACCCTTCCGCTTCCATATAATTGTTAAGTGTTCTAGTCATGGCACCACGAAAACCAGCTAAGTGGGTGCCGCCATCTCTCTGTGGAATATTATTAGTAAAACAATAGATGTTTTCCTGATATCCATCGTTCCACTGTAATGCTATTTCAACGCCAATACCGTCTTTTTCGGTACTAAAATAGAAAATTTTAGGATGAATAGGGTTTTTATTTTTGTTTAAGTATTCAACAAACGCTTTAATCCCACCTTCATAATGATAATGTTCGCTTTTACCTGTGCGCTCATCAAGTAGTCTTATCGATATGCCGGAATTTAAAAATGAGAGTTCTCGTAAGCGTTTAGCTAAAATTTCGTAGATAAATTCAATATTGGTAAAGGTTTCTGGACTTGGCCAAAAACGAACATAAGTACCTGATTCCGTTGTTTCACCAATGACTTTAAGTGGTTCTTGCGGAACACCAAGGTTATAAATTTGGCGATGAATCTTCCCATCGCGATAAATAATTAATTCTAATTTGTCTGATAAGGCATTAACAACCGAAACACCTACACCATGTAAACCACCAGAAACTTTATAAGAATTATCATCAAATTTACCACCAGCATGCAACACGGTCATAATAACTTCAGCTGCTGAAATTCCTTCTTCTTCATGAATACCAGTTGGAATACCTCGACCATCATCTCGCACAGAAACAGAGTTATCAGGATGAATAGTTACTTCAATATGGTGACAATAACCAGCTAATGCTTCGTCTATGGCATTATCGACTACTTCAAAAACCATATGGTGAAGTCCTGTTCCATCATCTGTATCACCAATATACATTCCTGGACGTTTTCGGACAGCATCAAGCCCTTTGAGTACTTTAATACTAGAAGAATCGTAAGAATTAGACATGAATTTCTCGACTTGTTTGATTGTTTATTTCGTTCTGTATATCTAAGAAATTATACCAGATTTTATGTGAAAAATCTTATCATTTTCATTGATCATATGGGTAATCTGATCTTGACTAACTGCAGTAATAAATACTTGTGAATTAGCTAATTTTAGACGCTTTGCTAATAATTCTCGTTTGGTATTATCTAATTCTGAAGCGAAATCATCAATCAAATAAACACAAGGTTGTGAGTTTTGTTTTGAATAGTACTCACCTTGAGAAAGACGTAAAGCACACATTAATAATTTTAGCTGACCTCGAGATAACAGATCTTCAACAGGAATATTATCGACACGTAATCGAATATCTGCTTTATGAGGACCAACCGAAGTGTAATTAATGAATTTGTCTCTTTCATATTGTTTACGTAATATTTCGGAATATTCAATACCATGTTCCCAACCTTGATAATATTGACAATTAATTTGATATTCAGGTAGAAAATCTTGGCAAGTATGAATAATCTCAGGGAAAATATTTTGAGAATAATCTGCTCTAATCTGGCTTATTTTTTCAGCGATAGGGGAAAGTTCTTTATCCCAAGGTAGTAATTGATTATAGTTAACATATTGTTTTAGTAAAGCATTACGTTGTTTTAATAAACGTTTTAAATTGTTCCAAAGATGAACAAATTCGGGATAATGATGAAAGCAGCCCCAATCAATAAACGAACGTCGATATTTTGGACCTCCAGTCAGTAAATCAAAACCTTCAGGTGTGATTAATTGGATCGGTAAAAGTTTTGCTAAATCAGTTAATCGGAAACCATCATCACCATCAATTTTTATTTTATTATCATTATTACGATTTTTTGCAAGACCAATTGTTCGGGTTTGCTGATTGATTGATTTAATTTGGCTGAATAAAACTAATTCTGGTTGTTCATGTTGTATAATTCGATTGGATTGAATGTGTCTAAATGCACGACCATGTCCAAGCATATAAATGGCTTCAAGTAGACTGGTTTTGCCACTACCGTTATCACCTATAATGTAGTTGAAATGATGAGATAATGATAACTCAGCATAATCAATATTACGGAAATGATGAATTTTGATTTGTGAAATTGTCATATTAATGAATAAAGCTTCTGGTCGTTACCAGAAGCTAGATGAGATTTGATTATAAACGCATTGGCATAACAACATAAATGGCTGATTGATCATTAATATCTTCAATCTGGACACTTGATGTTGCATCAGTTAATAAAAGCTGTACGCTATCGCATTTTAATGTGTTTAATATATCTAATAAATAGGTTACATTAAAGCCAATTTCAAGTTCTGCTGATTTATATTTTACATCAATTAATTCTTCAGCTTCTTCTTGTTCTGGATTATTTGCTGTGATTTTTATTTGATTGTTATGTACATACAATCTTATTCCGCGGAATTTTTCATTAGATAAAATTGCTACCCGAGATAAAGCATTTCTTAATTCATCACATGATACTTCTAATGGTTTATCCGGATTACGAGGTAGTACTCGTTTATAGTCTGGAAATCTTCCATCAATCAATTTTGATGTAAAAGTGAAATCACCAAGATTAACACGTAAATTATTATTTCCAATTTGTATATTAATCGGTTCCTCATTATCACCAACAAGTTTTGCAAGTTCAATTACCCCTTTTCTTGGAAGAATTACCGAACAAGCAGCAGAAATATTTTGTCCAATAGGTTGAGCACAAAATGCTAAGCGGTGACCATCAGTTGCAACTGATTTTAATAAACCATCCTCAATTTCAAATAACATACCATTTAAATAATATCTTACATCTTGATTAGCCATTGAGAATTGAACTGCATCAATAAGTCGTTTTATGGTTTTTTGTGGGACGGAAAGATCAATGTCACTTTGCCAATTTTCAAGATTAGGAAAATCACTAGCAGGTAATGTCGTTAAAGAAAATTTACTTCGACCAGATTGAATGATTAATCGATTATCGTCAACCGTTATTGAAATTTGAGCATTACTAGGCAAATTACGACAAATATCGAGAAATTTTTTCGCGGGAACCGTTGTTGCACCAGGCTCATTTGCCTCGATCAAAGGTAAATGAGAAATCATTTCAATTTCGAGATCTGTACTTGTCATTGATAAAACATTATCACTTACTTGTAATAATAAATTACCTAAAATTGGTAGCGTCGGACGACTACTGAGTGGTGCGCTAACAAGTTGCAATGGTTTGATAAGTTTTTCGCGATCAATAATAAATTTCATAATGTTGATTCTTTTTTTAGGTTGATAATGTTCGAATTAAATTAGAATAATCTTCTTTAATATCATTGTTTTCTTCTTTTAATTCTGCGATTTTACGGCATGCATGTAATACTGTTGTATGATCTCTCCCTCCAAATCCATCACCAATTTCAGGAAGACTTTTGTTTGTTAACTCTTTCGCTAATGCCATTGCAACTTGACGAGGTCTTGCAACGGATCTTGAACGACGTTTTGATAACAAATCAGATACTTTGATCTTATAATATTCAGCAACTGTTTTTTGTATATTTTCAATAGTTACAAGTTTTTCTTGCAAAGCAAGTAAATCTTTTAGAGCATCTTTTACAAAATCAATAGTAATAGATTTACCAGTAAAATTAGCATTAGCAATAACGCGATTAAGCGCGCCTTCTAATTCACGTACATTGGAACGTAGACGTTTAGCAATAAAAAAAGCAACCTCTTCTAATAGCTTAATATTATTTTCTTCAGCTTTCTTCATTAAAATTGCCACACGTGTTTCAAGTTCTGGTGGCTCTATTGCTATTGTTAATCCCCAGCCGAAACGTGATTTTAAGCGATCTTCTACGCCATTTATCTCTTTTGGATAGCGATCAGAAGTTAATATAATTTGTTGATTACCCTCTAGTAACGAATTAAAAGTATGAAAGAACTCTTCTTGTGAACGTTCTTTATTAGCAAAAAATTGTATATCATCAATAAGTAATGCATCAACAGAACGATAATAGTTTTTAAACTCTTCAATCGCATTATTTTGCAAGGCTTTTACCATATCTTGAACAAAACGTTCTGAATGCATATAAACAACTTTTGCATTGTCTTTTTCTTCAATTATTTGATTACCAACAGCATGCAATAAATGGGTTTTACCTAATCCAGTTGAACCATATAAAAATAATGGGTTATAAGCTTTTCCTGGATTCTGAGCAACTTGTTTGGCAGCGGCAACAGCAAGTTGATTAGACTTACCTTCAACAAAGCTATTAAATGTGTGTTTATGATTAATACCAGAATGATAAGTGTGGTTACTATTACTTTCTTTAGTCATTTTCCAAGCAGGAACAAGTTCTGCTTTTGGTTGTTCATTTTTGACTTTTTTATCCATCGAAAGAGTTGAGCCAACTTCAAGATGTAATTTCAAAGAATCGTTATTAAAATGCTTATTTAGTAATTGAGATATTGTTGTTAAATATTTATTCCTGACCCAATCTAAAACAAATCTATTAGGGGCATAAATATAGAGTTTGTTATCAATCATTTCCGCTTGCAATGGTCGAATCCATAAATTAAATTCAGTTGTCGGAAGCTCTTCTTGTAATTGAGAAAGACAATCTTGCCAAATAGCGGTAGGCACAGCAACTCCTTTAATTTTAATTACTAACAATGCTTTTGTAATTATAATCTTTTTTATGGGTAATTTATAGATAGAAGCGACTATATAATTTTAATGAATAAATATTATATAGATAAAAAAACCCGGGTTAACCGGGTTTTTTAGTAGAAGTAACTATTAATGTGTTGTATCAATAACTCTAACTTCTTGAATGTTACGAGCTTTAACTTCAATTTCAACACGACGATCTGGTGCTAAACATGCTTTTAAGTTAGCGCCACGAAGTGCATTACATTTAGTACCTGTAACTGGTTGTGTTTTGCCTACACCACGAGCACTAATTAAATCAGCTGGAACACCTTTTTCTACTAGGTATTTCATTACTGAATTTGCACGTTGTTCAGAAAGTTTTTGATTATAGGTATCTGAACCAATGCGGTCAGTATGACCAATTACAACGATAGCACTTTGAGTTGGGTTAATTTTAACAAGAGATGTTAATAAGTTGTCTAATGCTTGACGACCTTCAGCTTTTAAGTCAGATTTCGCATAAGAAAATAAGACATCTTCATTTAATACATAACGGTTTTCTTGTGTTTTAACTTCAACTTCTGGTGGCGTTACAGTTGGTGAACCTAAACGGTAAGTAATACCTAAAGTTAACAAGCCTGCATCTGGTGATGCATTAGTTTTAGTGTGAATATGTTGAACATATTGATATTCTAAACGAGTAGAGAAGTCTTCATCAAAGCGATAGTCAAGACCTAATGCATAAACAGGAGATAAATCAGTTTTTGTACCACCATGTCCATAATAATCTTTAACTGAACCGCTATTTTTCCATTTAGCAATAGTTACCATTCCACCTGCACGACCATAAATATCAAGGTCATCAGAGATGAATGATATTGGATAGCTTAATTTACCGGTTAAAGAAACACCTTGTGCCGACACTTTGCTGTGACCTAGATCACGGTGTGTTCCTTGACTATTGTAACTTTGTTTATATTTAGCAGAACCTAACCAATCATAGCCTAATTCAAATGCTAAATAAGGATTTGCTTGGAAACCAAGAAAAGCACCGCCGCCAATATTACTACGATCAGAAGTACTAACACCAACGTTAGAGTTTTCACGGATTTTATTTGCATCTAATCTGTAGAGTTCAGACCAACCTAATTTAGCACCTGTATAAAAAGTATTATCTTCATATGCTGCATTAGCTGCAGTAGCTGTTAAGCTTGCAACTGCGATTGCTAGAGCTAGAGTTGTTTTTTTCATTTTTTGCCTCAACTTTAATGTTGTTATAGACGATGTTTAGTTTCCTTTTGTTTAAATTTCACTTTAAATAAAAGAATAATTACTTATTGTTGTATTAATTATGGTATACATAATCTCATTTGATTATAGCATATCTTATATGCAAATCTACATTTAATAATATTGTGTTCAAAAAAATTTGAACAATGTTATCAAAATATTTTGTTAACCACTGTAGAGAAATCATTAATTGTATTTGATAACACTCTTGACATAATAAAAAAGTCAGCTTCAAGTCGTTTATCAGATTCATCTGAACTTATATCTTCGTTTTCATCTAGTATAGTAGAATCAAATTTAATTCGTTTAAATGTTAGGTCAGAATTAGCGATAAAGTTAACGCCTCTTTCATCGACAATTTTCATTTTAGTAATCCATTTACCAGAATCAAAATGAACGCGCATTTCATCGCTTGTGATTTCTTGATTTTTACAGCTAATAATTCCGTTGCCTTCAAGTGGATCTTTAAGTTCAGCTTGGTCACCTAACATAAAGGGTGAGAAATTGAGCTTTTCTTTAACCCATGTTGTCATAATCTGTTCAAGCGGTTTATCAATTGATAATGGAGTTAATGCTAATGTTCCAAGTTCTTTACGTAAAATTGCTAGAATATCTTCGGCTTGTTTAAAACTACTACAATCAACAACAATACGTTTGTTTTCAGTATCAATCCAAAGCCAATAATGGTTATATTTACTAAAAGCCCTTGGCATTAAGTCAATCATAACTTCATCTTTTAAGTTAGCTTTCTCGTTTTTTGTTAGTTTCCTACTCAAAGCTTGTTCTTGTTTATCAATTTTTTCTAATAAAGTTTGTTTAATGACGGGCGCTGGTAATATTTTGGTTTCTTTTTTTATACGTAATAATAAATGTCCTTGCATATCGACAATAAAATCATTTTGATTATTATCATTATAAGGTGAAACCCAACCCATTTTTGTTGTGTCTAAGTTGCCACATGGCGTAAACAGGTGAGATTTAATTGCTTTTTCAATAGTATCTTTGTTAAGTAAAGTGTCATTATTCAATTGGTAAATAATGGCATTTTTAAACCAGAGCATGTATTTATCGTCCCTAAAGTGTGTTTATAGTTGTTATTTTAGCATGTTTAGTTTTTATTGACTGCCTATAAACTGTAAAACAGCTATAGTTTTATTATTGATCTGAACTTTGCCTATTTCTAAAGTTAGAATTTATAAGATATACCCATATAAATAGATGTTACTGTACTATTATCAACCATTGGACTGTCTGCAGCATCGCCAGTTAATTTATCAATATGTATACTACCAAATGTGGCAATATTATCAGTTAATAAATATTGTGCTCCTATTTCAGCGTAGGGCGTGAATGAACTGTCAGCATTAAAGTAATGTAAATTTGAACGGGAAGATTCTTTATGAGAAATACCATAATAATAATCGTTATGTCTGCTGTTTGCCCAGTTTATGCCTATGGTTGGAACAATTATTAAGCTACCTTGCATATAAGGAATACTATAATCAGTATTGGCTAATAAACTATTACTTTCATTTAATACATCAACCCCTATACTACTAGAAAAACTTCCAAAATTGGTATCAATAGAGTATTCAATTTCTGCTAATAAGGTTGAGTGACGGCTATCAAGAATTCTTAATTGATGATTATCGGAATCATGTGGTTTAAATTCGTTAGATAAGTAACGTGCTCCAATAGATAAACTTTGATTATTTGTATTATAAGCATAAATACCAGCAGATAAATCATCTATAAAAAATAGACCATTATCATAATCAATATGGGGAACTGGATAAAATTTTGAACTATAGTTTTTGTACGGAGAATTTCCCCAACCAATACCTAATCCGATAGATGTTGAGTTAGCGGATACTATAGGTATAGTTGATAAAGTAATTATTGATAAAATAGAAATTGCATAAAGTGTTTTTTTCATCTTTTTTATATCCATTTAAGTAATAATGCTATATCTAATAGAATATTATTCATCTGGATTCATGGTCACACAATCAATACATTAATTGTACATTGTAACAAATGAATTTCCTTAATAATAATGTCATATTTTATCATGTTTGAATATCGATTAGTGAGATAACTTATGAGTAAACCAAGTCTAGAAATGATTAATAGTCGTCCTGATGATGCAACATTATTAGCAGATGAAGCAAAATATTGTTCTTTCGGTGACACAGTACATTATGTTGAACCGCCAAAAATTTTTGATGGCTGTGAAGGTAGCTATATGTATGACAAAGAAGGCAAAGCTTTCCTTGACTTACAAATGTGGTATTCTGCATGTAATTTTGGTTATGCCAATGAACGTTTAAATAATGTCCTAAAAAAACAAATTGATACCTTGCCACAATGTGCAAGCCAATACTTACATCCAACCAAAATTGAATTAGCTAAAACGATTGCTCAAGGTATGGAAAAACGTTTTGGTTATGAAGGTCGAGTTCATTTTAATGTAGGTGGTTCTCAATGTATTGAAGACTCATTAAAATTGGTGCGTAATGCTTCGGGCGGTAAATCATTAATGTTTGCCTTCCAAGGTGGATATCATGGTCGCACATTGGGTGCATCTTCAATCACATCAAGCTATCGTTATCGTCGTCGTTATGGCCATTTTGGTGATCGTGCAATGTTTGTACCGTTTCCATATCCTTTCCGTCGTCCAAAGGGAATGACCGCAGAAGAATATGGTGAACATTTAGTTGCTGAATTTGCGCGCTTATTCGAAACCGAATACCACGGTGTTTGGGATCCAAAAGTTGGTCAAGCTGAATATGCGGCATTTTATGCTGAACCTTTACAAGCAACGGGTGGTTATATTGTTCCTCCACGTAATTACTTTAAAGGTCTTAAAAAAGTTTTAGACCAATATGGTATTTTATTAGTGGTTGATGAAATCCAAATGGGCTTCTATCGTACTGGTAAATTATGGTCAATAGAACATTTTGATGTTAAACCTGACGTAGTAGTATTTGCGAAAGCATTAACTAATGGTCTTAATCCATTAGGTGGATTATGGGCACGTGAAGAATTAATTAATCCTCAAGTATTCCCTGTGGGCTCAACTCACTCTACTTTTGCTTCAAATCCTCTTGGTACAGCTGTTGGTCTTGAAGTGTTAAAAATGACCTCTGAAACAGATTATGAAAAGATGGTTATGGATAGTGGTACTTATTTCCTTGAGGGTCTGAAAACCTTAGAGAAAAAACATAAAGAAATTGGTGAAGTTGATGGTTTAGGTTTAGCGCTTCGAGCAGAAATTTGTACTGAAGATGGCTTTACAGCAAATAAAGCATTAGTTGATAAGATGGTTGATATCGGTATGTCAGGTGATCTTGACTGGAAAGGGACCAAGATGGGGCTAGTGCTTGATATTGGTGGTTACTACAAAAATGTTATTACTTTTGCTCCATCATTACACATTTCTCGTCAAGAAATCGATCAAGGTATTGAATTACTCGATCAATTAATCACACGTGCAAAGAAAGAACTTTAATAGTTTAACTTTATTCATTCCTTCCTGCCAACTTTTGTTGGCAGGTTGCGTTTTATAGCCAATCATTTATTAGATTTATGAATTATATCAATCAGTTAGAAAAAAATGAATTAATAGACAGTTTTTTAACTTATCCGCCACAGAATTTTTCAGCTTGGTTAAGCGATGATGGTGTACCTATTTTTTCTGCCAAGTTTGATTTACTTACTACCGCAAGTGATGATTTTAAATATAAGATTCAAAAATTTCCTTTATATAAAAAATGGCAACACTGGTTACAGCCAAAAACATGTTTTGTTGGAACAACTGTTTCGGAATATACATTATTAACAGATAAGATTGATGCAAATCAATTAGCTAAACATCTTAAAATAACTTATGCTAAACAATATCCTTTTATGATTGTTAAAGATCTTCCCTTAGAATCTCCGTTATTAAGTGAACACGATAATCACTATTCAAAGCAGCTTATTGCAGCGTTGAAAGAACAAGGATATATTGAAGTTGAAGGACAAGCATTAGCTTGGGTACCTATTGATTTTATTGATATTAATGAAATTTTTTCTCGTTTTTCGTATAGTCGTCGTAAAAATTTTAGAAGAAAATTAAAATCACGGGAAAAATTAGATATTAATGTTTTGCGTAGTGGGGATGAATGCTTTTTTAATCAAGCAGTTCAAGACGAATATTATCAACTTTATCTTAATGTTTATCAGCAAAGCGAAGTACATTTTGATTTATTAACTAAATCATTTTTTGTTCAATTGTTACAAAGCAAAGCAGCTAAAGCCCATATCTTCACTTATCATCATAATGGCGAATTTATTGGTTATAATATCTGTTTTGAAGTAAATAATAAGCTGGTTGATAAATATATCGGCATGGTTTATCCACAAGCACGCAAACTAAATCTTTACTTTGTAAGCTGGTTTTTCAATCTTGAATATGCATTGCAACAAGGATTTAATTATTATATTGCAGGCTGGACAGATCCTGAAGTAAAAGCATCATTGGGTGCTAAATTCACATTTACTAAACATCTAGTGTATATTCGTAATCCAATATTACGTGTAATATTACGCAAATTGATAAGTCACTTTGAAAGTGACAAGGGGAGAGTATCATGACCTGTCCGATTATACTCAATTTCGATAGAAGTGTAGGTGAGATAAATAATGCTAGAACAATCGATGTGATAGAATGGCAGGATGCCATTCGCTTTGGCTGTACCGAAAAAAAATTCTTTCACTTTGAAAAAGTGTTACAACAATCTCTACCAGATAAATATGGAACAGTATTAATGGGAAGTGGTGATTTTCACCATGTTTCATTATTATTGATTGAACGTTTAGCTAAACAATATTCGGCTAGTAATCCTATTCAAGTTGTCGTTTTCGATAATCATCCTGATAATATGCGTTATTTATTCGGTATACATTGTGGTTCATGGATTAGTTATGTGGCAAATTTACCTTTTGTTAGCCATGTACATGTATTAGGTATTACATCTCAAGATATTGGTCTTTTCCATTTTTGGGAAAACAGATGGTCACCACTTTTCCATAAAAAACTAACTTATTGGAGCTTAGATGTTAATGTTGCTTGGGCAAAAAAAATTGGTTTAAGTCATGCTTTTCGCGATTTCGCTACACCAGCTGATCTCATTGCTAGCTTCCTTTCAGAACAATATCATAGTACACAGCCGATTTATTTATCAATTGATAAAGATGTATTGAGTGAGGAAGTCGTACATACCAATTGGGATCAAGGTAAACTACAAACTTATCATATCCTTGATACTATCACATCAATCAAATCACGGCTTATTGGTAGTGATATTACAGGCGAACTTTCTATATGGAGGTCGTCAAATTGGTTTAAACGTTTTCTTAGTTCACTAGATAAACAACCAATGATATCATCTGATGATCTTTCCAATTGGCAGCAAGAGCAACATCAACTTAATCTAACGTTATTAGAAGCCCTTTCAGGATAAACTATTGTAAAAAAGTTTGAGAAAATATAGGTGTTTGAGTATAAAACTCAGACCTACTTTTCCAATATTCTAAACAAATCTAAGAATGGTGATTAGAAGAATTCTGTTTAGATAATTTGCTTTCCGCTAATGCTAAAAACAAAATACCAGAAACAATTAAAATTGTACCAATTAATTTAAATAACGTAATTGGTTCATTAAATAACCAAATTGATACAATCATTACTGTTACTAGTTCAAAGTGAGATGCGGCAAATGCTGGACCTACTGGTGCTTTTTTTAATAGCGTCATCCAAGTAAAAAAAGTGAAAATATATCCAGTAATTGAGATATAAATCCAAGGATTAGTAAAAACACGTACTAACCAATCAATACTCATTTCTAAAGGTTGTGCATGGATAGCTGTTAATTTAAAGCTGCATTGTGCAATAGTATCAAAAAAAAGTAATATTGAAAAACCAATAATATAGAATCTCGCCATATTAAGACATTCCTACAAAAATGACGCCAGCTGTAATTAATAGCATGCCAATTAAACGATAAAAGGTAAGCAATTCTTTGAAAATAATACGTCCAACAAGCATAATAGTAATAATATTAAATGAGGCCAGCAATACACCTTGTGAAAGTGGAACTAAGGTTAAAAACGCCAACCATAATAAAAATTCAGCAACATAAGATATAATGCCAATCCAAATCCAATGATTTTTTGATAAATCTAGCCAATAATACCAACCATCACGATTATTCGGTGAAGTAGCCGCAAATTTAAAAGCGACTTGCCCTAAGGTATCAAAACAGATGTTACTAACCCAAAGTATGATTACTAACGGTGACATTATGCTTCTATTCCTTCTGCTATGTTATTGAAGAATGTGATGCACTCTTTAATCACTTCTCGACGTTGACTATCAATTGTTATTAAATGATAACTCTCATTTAAGATCACTAGTTTTTTTGAGCCAGAAACGTGTTTTTCAACTAGTTTTGCATTGGTTTCAATATTGGCGATATCATCATTACCTGAATGCATAATTAAACATGGTGAAACAACTTTTGATAGCTGTGCTCGCACATTCTTGGCGAGTAATTGCATTTCAGCAAGTGCTGGGAATGGGTTTCCTGCAAGTCCTGCTGAAGCAGCATCACCATTTAACATGCTTTCAGATACGACGGCTCGAATTCGTTCATCTTTAAGTCCATAAGGCGGTTTTTCAATAAAAGAAACTTTTTGAAAAATCCCTAATTTTTTAAAATAGACTAACAAAAAGAAGAATTTTTTTGCCCAAAAAGGCATACTCCAGCCATCATAATAAAAAGTTGGTGCTAAAACTCCAACCCCCTTAATCTGATCAGGTCTGTCAGCAGCTAGTTTGAGTGCTAATAGCGCACCCATTGATAACCCAGCAACAAAAACATTATCAACATGTTGGGCTAAGTAATTAGCACCTTCTTGTACGCTTTGGTACCAATCTTGCCAAGATGTTTTACAAAGATCAGCTTCCGTACCACAATGACCAGCTAGTTGAATAGCATAAACTGTAAAACCAGCCTTGTGTAAACCATTAGCTAAGATTCGCATTTCATTAGGAGTACCTGTTAAGCCATGAATTAGTAATACACCATTTTTATTACCAGGTAAAAAATAAGATAAATCTTGCATTGTACTCATTATTCTTCCTTTATTATTTTACTATCATGATGGGAATTAAAGAATGTTGTGCTTGTTTTAACGCTTTGGTCACATCAGCAAAACTATTGATAGCACAGTGCATAATCTTATTTTTTTCGCAGTAGTTCACAAGCTTGTCTTTGGCAAAAACATAATCAACATTATGTGATACACAGTAATCTGAGGTACCATCTCCTACATAAAGTATTTGGGGAAAATATTGTTGTTTTTTAACATGATTGCATTTGCAATTACCACTTTGTTTAATACAATCCTTATTGGCATAAGGAAATTCAAGTCGCCAACTACGAGCATTATTATGAAGTAACTTATTGGCAAAAATGGGTAAATTTTCAATACTATGACGCTTTAATACAAACTGGATTGCGTAATCTAACCCATCACTCACCACGTGCACAGGAATATTATTTTGTTGGGTATAATTTATAAAAGATTTAAACATTGGGTCAATTTCAATTTTGGAAAGAACTTGATTGACTTCTTCTAAGCTAGCATCCATTAAAGCAATTTGTTTGCTCATGCATTCTTGAGAACCAATTTTGCCATTAACCCACAATTCTTCGAGCTCATCACAACCATCTTGACCGAAATAACTTAGTAATGTATCAGTTACATCTTTAACACTGATGGTTCCATCAAAATCACATAAGACGATAGGGGTCTGATACTGAGTATAAGATGGATGAAAAAGATGGGTAGCAATTGATGAAAAAGTATTCATTTTAAAATTAAAATAGTCTAATTATAGATAATGACATAAATTCTCTCATAAAGAAGATTTAAACTTTGTGGGCTCTTTGTATATATTTTGTAACGAGGGTGAAATTGTCTGTATAATGAGGTTTCACTAGGTATAAGCTATAGTAATGAGAACCTATAATGAGCGAACGTATATTAATCATTGAAGACGACCCAAGATTAGCCAACCTCATACAAGTATACCTTGTTCGGCAAGGGTATATCGTTGACTGGCATAATAGTGGCGAAGGTGCAGAAGAAAAAATTCACCAACTCAATCCAGATTTGGTCATATTAGATGTCATGTTACCAAAAAAATCAGGTTTTGATATTTGTCGTGATATACGTGGGTGGTTCGCCAACTTTATTTTGATCATGACAGCCAGTGAAGATAACATTGATGAAATTGTAGGACTCGAACTTGGCGCTGATGATTATTTGGCAAAACCAGTTGAACCAAGGTTATTGCTTGCTCGAATTCGCGCCTTATTACGACGAAAACAGATAGAAACTGAAAAAGATAATGGCAAAGAATTAGTTATACCTTTAAATAATAAAACCCTTATTTTTGATAATTTAGTTATAGATGGTGAAAATAGGAAAGTAATATTACAAGAGCAAGAGATAGATTTAACTACCGCTGAATTTGATCTTCTATGGTTATTAGCCAATAATGCTGGAAACATTCTATCTAGGGATGATATTTTTTCACAAGTTCGCGGTATTGATTTTGACGGTAGCGATCGTTCAATTGATTCCCGTATATCAAGACTTCGCCGTAAATTACTTGATGATCCTGACAATCCATCACGAATTAAAACAGTTCGAGGAAAAGGTTATTTATTTATGCGTGAAGGGGACAGTCATTGAGCCATTTATTAGCCAAACCACTATTTTTCAATCGACGAATTGTATTTTATCTGGTTATTTTACTTTCTTTGCAATGTATTATTGCTTATGGCGCTTTATTGGTGTTTGACTCTTTACCTTCCTCGTTAACCGATATGCCTGATGACCATGTTGTATTTCGTGAGTCACAACGAGGTACTGTAAACTTGATTCGGATGAGAATTAACGAAAATAAAAATCGACCTTTGCAAGAAGTTGTTGACGAGTTACAACCTTATTTTGGCTACTCAATAGAAATTTTACCAATCGATATTGCTTTGCCCCATTCAGTTTCTCACGAATTAAAAAATCTTGGTTTTTCTTATGATAGTGATAAAGAAGTCGTCTACATTGATTTAAATGATGGTAATTTATTACAATTAGGCCCTATCGTGATGCGCGATATTTTACAGTCTAACACTATGTCATTAAGTGTTTTTTTAATTATTTGGGCGCTATTTAGTGCGATAATCTTTTTCATTCTAATCTATTTCGCTTTTAGTGCAGTTTGGAAAGATTTAGTAAACATAAGACAAACTGCAGAACAGCTTGGGCTGGGCAATTTGAAAGCTAGAACTGAAAACGTTAAAGGTTGGTTATTTAAACCGCTAGCAAATGTACTGAATAATATGGGAACACATATAGAACATTTAGTTAGTACTAATCAAACTATTTCTCATGCTATGGCGCATGAATTGCGTACCCCGCTTGCCCGTATGCGATTTGAGCTCAGTATGCTTGAAGAATCTAATGATGAACAAGAAAAATTGCTTTTACAAAAAGGGATGAGTGATGATATTAACGAACTGGAAACCTTAATTAGTGCCAGCTTAAATTACTTTAAAATGCAACAAAGTAATATTGAGTTAAATTTAACACAAGTTTCATTAAAACAATGGGGTGAAAAAGTTTGCCAATCTTTAGCACTATTTAAACCTAAAGGATTTGAGTTAACATGCAATAGTCAAGATGTTTTAGCTATAATTGATACTAATTTAGCAGAAACAATTGTTAAAAATTTACTTCTTAATGCATTTAAATATGCAACACATAAAGCAGTTTTAAATATTACAAAACAAAAAAATAGTGTAATAATTGAAATTGATGACGATGGTCCAGGCATTCCGTTTGAAGCGCGTGAAAAGATTTTTATGCCTTTTGCCAGACTTGATACCAGTCGAACACGTTCTACTGGTGGTTATGGTCTTGGATTAGCTTATGTCAAATTAATGGCAGAGTTTCATAATGGTAATGCTTTCGTTGTTACCAGCCCTCTTGGTGGAGCAAGGTTTGTGGTTTCATTGAAGTCTAGCTATCCTTAATTATTTTTTTATAATTAATCCGTTATTATTAAAATTAATCATAATTGTGAAGTTCCTGTAATATATTTATAGGAAGCTATCATAAGATAATATTTACTCTATTGAACTGTGAGGTAAATATTATGATCGATGGCTCAAAGCATTCAACTCCTAAATCTTATTGGATTAGATTAGTTGTTATTTTCTTTTTGGGTTGGATTGTTATTTATGCCGGAAGATCTGTTTTAAGTCCTTTAGTAGGTGAGTTACAAACTCAGTTTGGTTTAACTAAAGCCCAAACAGGGGGCATTATGAGCTTGTTTTTTCTTGCTTATACATTGTTTCAAATACCATCAGGCGTTCTTGGTGATAGAATAGGTCGTAAACGTGTTTTAGTTACAGGATTTTTTCTCTATGCTATCTTTATAGCTTGTGTATATTTTGCGTCTTCATTCTCAACTTTCCTTATACTTTGGATATTAGCCGGTGCGGCACAAGGATGTTATTATGGACCACAATATGCCTTATCTACCGAAGCAATCCCCAAAAAATGGATAACATTAGGTAGTGCAATTATTGGTAGTGGTATGTCATTTGGTATCGCGATGGGATATTATCTTTCAAGTGTGATGATTTCGCTTTTCAATACTTCATGGAAAATACCGTTTGTGATGGTTGCAATTCCAATAGTAATAGTTACTCTTTTAATGATTTTTTGTATTAAAGAAAAAGGAAGTGCTTTAGTTGAAATATCAAGTTCTCAAAAAACTAATTTTTCTCAACTTTTTAAAAATCGTAATCTTGTTTTAGCTTATATCACCATCTTTTGTTCTATTTATGCTTTCTTTGTTATTATTACTTGGTTGCCAAACTATCTTGAAGTAGAAAGGGGCATGAACAAAATAGAAGCCTCACAAATTGCATCAATTGTGCCTTGGATCTCAATTATTGGGGCAATATTATGTAGTTATATTTCTGATAAATTAGGTCGTCGCAAACCTGTAATATTATTTATGATGCCATTATCACTAATTGCAATTTTTTCAATAGTGTATTGTCATTCTTATATTGAACTTATTGCAGTGCTTGTATTATATGGTTTTATTGGTAAAATTAGTTTAAATCCCGTACTAATAGCTTTAGTTGCTGATAATGCTCCTAAAGTATCATTAAGTACTGCATTTGGACTGTATAATTTTTTTGGCATGACTGCATCGATTTGTGCTCCTTATTTTACAGGTTTGATTGCCGATAAAACAGGAAGTTTAAATAGTGGTTTTTACTTAGCGGCAGTTATTACAATGGTTGGAATAACCGCAATGCTATTTGTCAGAGAAAGACAAACTGCTAACTAAATTTAACATATCGTAATGATATTATCTATTTTTAATCATCGTTACTTGCAGGTTATCTTATCAGAAATCACAGATATGCATAAATTGTAATAAAACATATTGTTTTATCAATATAAAAAGTCTGTTTTTTCCATTTCCGAAAAACAAAAAATTTGTTATATTCTTTGGTCAAAATGATAAAAAGTGATCGAACAAATTTTTAAATTCGTCGTTGAAATATATAATCAGAGGTTTTTTTATGAGCGGTTCACTACCGGCTGAGACTGATAATCGTCCAACAAATTTTATTCGCCAAATTATTGATGCAGATCTTGCAGCAGGAAAATATAAAACAACGCATACTCGTTTTCCACCGGAACCAAATGGTTATTTACATATAGGTCATGCTAAATCAATATGTTTAAACTTTGGTCTTGCTCAAGATTATCAAGGTAAATGTAATTTACGTTTTGATGATACTAATCCAGCTAAAGAAGATATTGAATATGTTGAGTCAATTAAAGAAGATGTGCGCTGGTTAGGTTTTGAATGGGATGGTGAAATTTGTTATTCATCTGATTATTTCGACCGTTTATATGAGTATGCTATTGAGCTTATCGAAAAAGGTCTTGCTTATGTTGATGAATTATCAGCTGATGAAATCCGCGAATATCGAGGAACTCTAACCCAACCAGGTAAAAATAGTCCCTACCGTGACCGTAGTGTTGATGAAAATTTAGTGCTTTTTAAACAAATGAAAGAAGGTAAATTTGCAGAAGGGAAAGCTTGTTTACGCGCTAAAATTGATATGGCATCCCCATTCATCGTTATGCGAGATCCTGTTTTATATCGCATTAAATTTGCAGAGCATCACCAAACAGGTAATAAGTGGTGTATCTATCCAATGTATGACTTTACCCATTGTATTTCTGATGCGATTGAAAACATTACTCATTCTCTCTGTACACTTGAGTTCCAAGATAACCGTCGTTTATATGATTGGGTATTGGATAATATCACCATTGAAGCACGGCCGCATCAGTATGAGTTTTCACGTTTAAATTTAGAATATGCAATAACTTCTAAACGTAAATTGACACTGTTAGTCACAGAAAAGATTGTTGATGGTTGGAATGATCCACGTATGCCTACTGTTTCAGGTCTACGTCGTCGTGGGTATACACCCGCTTCAATTCGTGAATTTTGTCGTCGCATTGGCGTAACAAAGCAAGAAAATACTGTTGAGATGAGCACGCTTGAGTTTTGCATTCGTGAAGATCTTAATGAAAATGCGCCACGTGCTATGGCTGTGCTTGATCCTATTAAAGTGATAATTGAAAACTTTTCAGAAACAATTGATGAAGTATTAAGCATGCCAAATCATCCTAATCGTCCAGAGTTAGGCAATCGTGAAGTAACTTTTACTCGTGAAATTTATATCGATCGAGCTGATTTTAGAGAAGAAGCTAACAAAAATTATAAACGTTTAGTTTTAGGAAAAGAAGTTCGTTTGCGTAATGCTTATGTGATTCGTGCAGATCGCGTTGAAAAAGATGCAGAAGGTAATATCCAAACTATTTACTGTACTTACGATCCAGCTACGTTAAATAAAAATCCTGAAGATGGGCGTAAAGTTAAAGGGGTGATTCATTGGGTGTCGGCTAAATTTGCTAAGCCAGCTGAAATTCGTCTTTATGATCGTTTGTTTAATACGCCAAATCCTGGATCGGCTGATGACTTTTTATCAACCATTAATCCTAATTCTTTATTGATCAAAAAAGGTTTTGTTGAACCAAGTTTACAATATGCAGAGGTAGGTAAGGCTTTTCAATTTGAACGTGAAGGATATTTTTGTTTAGACAGCAAATATGCCTCAGATGATAATTTGGTATTTAATCGAACTGTGGGTTTGAGAGATAGCTGGAACGATGCTTAAGCTATAATATGTATGATATTCGCCGATTTAGATCGGCGAATTATCAATAATTTTATCTTTAATCTTCAAATTTAAATAACTTTGTTTGTTGATCTAAATAGTTAAACAAATCGGGCATCCTATATTTACCTGCCATTAATTTTATATTTTCCGCAGCCTCTTCTAATGATATACCTAACGCGGTGACATATAAAGGATGCTTACTTTGCCCTCGAGCTACTTCAATTAAATATTCATTATTTTCATAAAAGGGCTTTTTAGCTACTCCAATAACGGGTATTTTCTTATCTAAAGTATTATATAAATAGCCTCCTAACCCTATCTTACCGTTATTCAAGTGTACATATCCATCAATAACAATAGTGGTAATCTTACTTAAATCAATTTTATTTAAAAGTGACATTATGCAAGGTAGCTCTCGTTGATAAAACTGACCTGATTGATAGGGGGCAACATTATTTTGATAGTCAATAATTATTTTTTCAATATCCGATTTATTATCAGTCCAATGATTAAATAAAATACCTACAGATTTTGCTTGGTTATTTATATAATAAACATCAATTGCAAGAATCATTTATCTTATTTTCCCTAAGTTATTTTATAAATCAATAGTATTGATATTTTACAATATCAAAATGTTAATATAGTTTTATCAAATCTGATAATACAATCTTTTTTATTATTCTACCTTTTTCATTTCTTTTAATAATTTCAAAGCTAAAAACATTAAAAATATTGAACCTGCAATTAAAACACCCCAAATTAACAATTTTAATAATATAGGTGATTTAGTTGAAACATTTTCTGTTTTAGATAATACTTTTTTGTTACCTAATTTGACATTATCACCTAAATAAGCTTCAGGCACATTTTGAGGGGATATTGAGTCATTAAGTAGTGCTTTTTCGCTTAATGAAGCGGGTTGAGCATTGGCTGACCCCCAAGCAAGAATGAAAGGTCCATTATTGGCACTGTTGAAAATAACACTCATTCGATAGCGATAAGCAGTCACGAGAGGAGCATCATTTAAAGAAGCATTAATGGCTTTGATTTTTAGCTGTTTAATATTTAGTACTGAATTATCAATTTTAATTGATTGACCTTTATCATCATTTATACGCCGAAAAATATAATCATCAAGTTTATGCCACGTTTTATCATTATCACTAATTTTATAATAGATACTTGCAGGTAAGACAGTTCGCTCATTTTTTAGTTTAATTGAGAGTTCTTTTATTGGTAGTGATGTTGGTAACTGATAAATAGCCTCTTGCTCATTTGCAGAAATTAAATCGAAATTAATAGGATAAAGAGCCTTTGTTGGCATTTGTTTTCTTGATGTAAATTCAACTCCTTTAATACTAGGAACTATTTTCTTATCGGATTTTAATCGTAAAATCCAATAGTTAGATTTGAAATTAATACCGGACGGTAAATCGATAGTATTAACTTTTAATGATTGATTATTGTTGTTATCGGTCAAGGACATTATAGGAATATCATTAATTGCAGTTTGCCATTTTTTTAAATCATTACTATAAAGTAGGTTAGCTGTTGCTTGCCAATTCAGATTTTTGGATGTATCAAAATCAATAGATAAACGACTGAATGGTTGTTCTAACTTAATTTCATTAGGGATTTGTAACAAGTAGGTTGCACTATATTCCTCCTGTTTACTCGTGTTATCAAGGTAAATTTGCACATTTTTATTATTGATATTAATACTGTATTGATCTATTGGAGGCTTATTTTGTTGTTCCTCTTTTTTATAAGATTGTTGAGTATTATCTAATGAGTATACAGTGACAGGAAAGGTGTCATTTTCATCATATTGTTGATAAACATTCACTAAGGCAAAAGGCACTAGTTGACCTTTATGATTGAAAACGCGTACATCATCTAATGTGTTTGATAATGTTTGAGTATAAACTTCACTGGTCAAGTCTATTCGATTATACATGCTAGTATTATCGCTAATTTCTATTATAGCGCCATAAGCATATTGATTAGTTTGATCAGTTGCTTGACACAATCCACTTATTAGCAAAAGGGAGCTGAATAAGATTTTCTTCATAATTTTCTATCCATTAATATAAATAATTATTTAGGAACTTAATTTTCTTTTAACTGCGAACAAATCAATTTTATTTTTCCTGAATTTTTCAAAATAATCACTTAAAGTCATTAAGTTAAATTGTATTTTTAATCTTTTTATATCATTTTTTAATTTTTTATGGCTATATTTTCATCACTTTGTTTTGGCGGTATAGGTGCTAAGTAACCGATTAATAACATTAATAATGCTATGCCAATAAATGCAAATGCACGTAATAAACCATCAGTTTCTTGTATATCAACAAATATTAGTTTAATAATTACGGTGATTTGAATTAACTGTCCGCTATACCATATTTTACGAAAAAAATAACGGTGTCCAATGGCGATTAGAATTACAGCGCTTAGCATCCAGAGAAGCGATGCGGTCATTTGTACAATATTATTGTGCCACAAAGTATGTGTGTTCCAAGTGATATCAAATATTTGACTCAAACAGCGCAATACGACACTATTACCCCAAAGAAATGTTAAGGTTGCTAACGATATTAAAACCCAATTAGGTAATGGAATGTTCCAGCTAACAAAGTCAGTTGTTTTATTGTCAAATTGCACATAATTTGTCATTAATTTTATCCAAACGCTAAACATGAGTAAGCTAAAAATAGCACTTTCTTCAAGTGGATTAATAATTGGAATATAACTCCAATAGATAATTTGACCACTCATGCTTAGACCCGCAACCAAATAGTATGCAATGTATCCAATTAGGGGAAGTAAGCCTACAGCCCAATAACTTTTTATTAATAAGAATGAAGTAATATATTGGCGTTTAATAAGAAAATAAAACAGTAAAATAATACTACATGCGATGGTTGCTATTAAACTCCATTTTATGACTTCATATCCCCATGGTAAGGCATCGAATATATGAATTAATTCTTGAAGTAACCAGTATAATAGCATCCAAAACAGACTAATATGTAGTAAAATTAGACGGTTATTATTTACTAGACTATTATTAATTTTTGCTGAATTTATTTTATATAAATAAACATAACAGCTTATGAACGTTGTGATCCAAGCTAAACTGCAAATCCAATAGTCGGATAAATAATAACATGAGGCGCTCTCACTTTTATATAAGCTTATAATCAGTGCAATCCAGAGTAATAACATCCCATTACATATAATACTCCAATTAATTTTTCTACCTATGAAATACCATAACCATAGTGAAGCAGTTTCACATAATAAAATTAATGAAATTTCAAAAGGAGTTTGATCTAAAAATAGTGGAACACTCAATAAAATCCATAATATCCAACCAATAATAGAAATCGATAAATAAGATAATTTTATCACTCTAGTTATTTCAGTTTTTTGTCCATAATAATGCCACAAACAAGCATTAATAAATAAAATAATACTGCTTATTCCTGAAAGGAAAGTGAATAATATTGGGGTTATTTGATTATATTCTAAAGATATCAGTACCGAAATGATACCTAGTAACGTGATTAATACACCAAACAAAGCTGTTCGGTAATATTTTTGAGACAGCGTAATCCAAGTAATGGCTGTTCCTTCAAACATCCATAATAAAGCGGTCCAATTGGCGCTAAGTGCAAGTGGGATAGATAATGTAATAAATGAAACCCCAATAGCTAGCCAAAATAATGATATTGTTTTAGCTAGTGATTTCCATTTATGTAAAATAATATAGGCACCAGCGAGATAGAATAATCCAAATCCTAATGATGAAAATGCAGGACCAAATTCCCACCGTTGAGTGATAGCATATTGTAATCCAAACCCACATAATGGTGCACCAAACAGTAACAGCAAATCAATTATATTTTGATACTCTTCTCTACGTATGCTTCGGACTGATAATAATACAGCTAAAATCCCGTAGATAACTAAATTAGCAAATATAAATATTTGACATTCAATATAAAATTCTGAGGTAAAATTATTTATTCCCCAAACTAACGAGATGACAAAAGTAAATAAAAATCCTAATAAATTAAGACTTCTCCAAGATTGTGTGATACTGATTACCAATATTGCTGCTGAAATCATTAAATAATAACTAAATAATGCAATATGGTTACCAGAACCGTTAGATAATAAAATTGGTGTTACATATCCCCCAACACAAGCAATAATTGCCAAGCTCATCGCTCTTTGCAATATTGCAAATAAAATACTGGTAGAACATATAACAACTAAAATAGCAAAGGTAAGTAAAGCTGGAACTAACTCGTATAACTTGAAAGCTGCAAAAATAGTAAGATATAAAACAGCAATACCCCCTCCCTGTAAAATAAGGGCATAAATTTGGCGTTTTAAGCGTAATTTCCATCCAGCAGCTAATAATCCAATACCTAATATTACGGCACCTAAAATTCTGATTTCAGGTGACATGTAGTTATGCTCAATACTATATTTAAATAGATAAGATAATCCTAAAAACAGGATCACAATTGCAACTTTCGCAATGATATTACCTTTAATTAACCAATTGAAAAAAACATAACCGATATTGATTTCATTGTCGTCTGATTGTTTATGGTTTGAATTAAATGTATCTTGTGACACCTCTTTAATTTCAGGTTGACTATCTGAGTTGGTTATAGGTATTGATGATGCTTGCTCTGTAACTGTTTGTTTTTCAGAATATTGTTCATTATGTTCAATACCCACTACTTTTTCAGCTATTGGTTCTAAATTAGTTTGATTAACTAAGTCATCTAAAGCTTGATCATTTTTTTCATTAAATGCCAAAGTTGAGAATGTTGATTCTTGATGGTAGTGACTTAAAGGCTGTTTTACTTCTATTTCTGGTATTAATGATTCCGAAAAGTTTTCTGTTTCATCACAATGAGTATTAATCATTGATTGAGTTATTTCGGCACTTTGTTTAATTTCAATAGAATTGTTTTTGTTTTGGGGATCAAGATTGTTATTAACTGTAGGGGTAGAAGATGTTTGATCTGTATAACTTTCTTCTTCTTCAACATTAGCTTTATTTGATACATAATGTTGCTGCGTAAAAGATAAAAGATGTTTTTGTAATTCCGTCAGTTGATTTTGTAATACCCAAATTTGTTCTTTTAAATTAGAAATATTAACAAATACTCCAATAAATAGAGCGATAATAATGAGGAATAAAACAATAAATTCCACTTTAAATTTTCCTTATAATTCATAAAAATGATAATTACTGTTTATAGTTTTTATCAGTAATATGTATTTTATTTTATAGTAAATTAATATTTTTGCATTAATTTACTTATATTTAGTTAATTTTGATATCATTTTTTTAAATTTGTAGTGCTTTAGATATCAGTTTCTATCATGGTGCTATCTATTTAGCTGGTCAAGTAATATTATCTGCAATGTTTGATTACGATTTTCACTTTTTCAAAAGTAGCCTCTTTTTCTCGATTTCCTAAAAATTTTCATTTAAATCAAGTATTTTTTCTCATTAATCGATGTTTTTTTATTGAGTAACTTAGGTTAGATTTTCTAATAGCAAAACAGGTGTACTTCTTTGTCGTAAATTAGGTAGGGCTAACTTTGTCTAGTAGAAATTTATTTAACATATAAATAGAATCTTGTTGATTAACACTGTAACTACTTTGGGTTTAGTTCTGTATAATTAAATAATATGTATAAAGTAGAATAAAGGGTTAATGTTTATTTATAAAAATAATTAAAACATGATGTTGTGAATTTCTCTATTATTTTATATTCAGTGTTTATCAAAAATTTATGTAATTTAATATTTTTTTATCAACTCAATATAAACTGTTTTTAAGATAGCCATAATGTACAGTTTCTTTTATACTATTGTTCTATTTTTTACCTGTTTTGGTTTCAAAAAGAGTAATTAGTATGAAAATTTTAGCTGGTTCTTCTGCTTTATCCGCATTTCGTATTAGTAAAATCCTATCTGTTTGTCATGAAAAATCCATTCCTGTTATTAACCTTGAAGCACAATTTGTCCATTTTATTGATTCAATTAGTGAGTTCACAGTTGAGCAACAATTAACACTTGATAAGTTATTACAATATGGTCCCAAATCTGTTCACATAGATAAAGATTGTAATACCAACAAACAACTTTTTTTAGTCACCCCACGTGCCGGTACGATTTCCCCATGGTCATCAAAAGCAACGGATATTGCTCACAATTGTGGATTAACTCAAATTCATCGTATTGAGCGAGGTATTGCTTATTATGTTGTAACAAGTTCGCCTTTGACGCAGCCTCAGCAAGATAAATTTGCCGAGTTGATTCATGATCGTATGATGGAAACCGTATTAACCAGTTTTGATCAAGCTGAACAATTATTTAAAGTCGATGAACCAGCGCCAGTAACTGTTGTGGATTTATTAGGTCAAGGGCGTCAAGCACTGGAAGGGGCTAATCTTAAGTTAGGTTTAGCGTTAGCATCTGATGAAATTGAGTATTTAGTTGAAAATTTTCAAAAATTAAATCGTAATCCGACAGATGTTGAGCTGTATATGTTTGCTCAAGCAAACTCAGAGCATTGTCGACATAAAATTTTTAATGCAGATTGGATTATTGATGGTGTTAAGCAACCTAAATCTTTGTTTAAAATGATCAAAAACACTTTTGAAAATACACCTGATTATGTGTCATCTGCTTATAAAGATAATGCTGCGGTTATGGATGGTTCTAAAGTAGGCAGATTTTTTGCAGATTATGGTAATCGAATTTACAGTTATCATCAGGAGTATGCTGATATTTTAATGAAGGTTGAAACTCATAATCACCCAACAGCAATATCCCCTTGGCCGGGCGCAGCAACGGGTAGCGGTGGGGAGATTCGTGACGAAGGTGCAACAGGAAAAGGCGCTAAACCAAAAGCTGGATTAGTTGGTTTTTCCGTTTCAAATTTACGAATTCCGAATTTTGAACAACCATGGGAACAAGATTTTGGTAAACCCGACAGAATTGTAAGTGCTTTTGACATTATGATGGATGGCCCTTTAGGTAGTGCCGCATTTAATAATGAGTTTGGACGTCCCGCGTTGTTAGGCTATTTTCGTACCTATGAGGAAAAAGTAAATAGCTTTAATGGTGAAGAAGTTAGAGGTTATCATAAACCTATTATGCTAGCTGGTGGTTTGGGAAATATTCGTCGTGAACATATCCAAAAAGGGGAATTCCCTATCGGCTCAAAATTAATTGTTCTTGGTGGACCAGCCATGAATATCGGTTTAGGAGGAGGGGCGGCCTCTTCAATGGCATCAGGGCAATCTCATGCTGATCTTGATTTTGCGTCAGTTCAACGTGATAACGCTGAAATGGAACGTCGTTGCCAAGAAGTAATCGATCGTTGCTGGCAACTTGGTGATGAAAACCCTATTTTGTTTATCCATGATGTTGGTGCTGGTGGCCTATCTAATGCTATGCCGGAACTAGTTAGTGATGGTGGCTGTGGTGGTCAGTTTGAACTGCGCAAAATATTAAGTGATGAGCTAGGCATGTCACCGTTAGAAATTTGGTGTAATGAATCACAAGAGCGCTATGTATTGGCAATACATCCAGAAAGACTTGAATTGTTTGATGAACTTTGCCAACGTGAGCGTGCTCCTTATGCAGTAATCGGTGAAGCAACAGTTAATAAATCAGTAGTTTTACATGATGAACATTTTAATAATAATCCGATAGATTTACCGTTAGATGTTTTATTAGGTAAACCCCCAAAAATGCTACGAGAAGTTAAATCTCAACAAGCTCATGGTGATAACTTTTCAACAGATGACATTAATTTATATGATGCGGTTAAACGTGTTTTACATTTGCCAACTATTGCTGAAAAGACTTTTTTAATTACCATTGGTGACCGATCAGTAACAGGAATGGTCGCACGCGATCAAATGGTTGGACCTTGGCAAGTGCCTGTAGCTGATTGTGCGGTGACTACAGCTAGTTTAGACAGTTATTATGGTGAAGCCATGTCTATTGGTGAACGTGCTCCAGTTGCTCTGCTTAATTTTGCTGCATCAGCAAGATTGGCTGTTGGTGAAGCAATTACCAATATCGCGGCGACTAACATTGGCGATATTAAACGGATTAAGCTTTCGGCTAACTGGATGGCTGCTGCGGGTCATCCAGGTGAAGATGCCGGTTTGTATCAAGCAGTTAAAGCTATTGGTGAAGAGCTATGTCCTGCTTTAGGGTTGGCAATTCCTGTTGGTAAGGATTCAATGTCAATGAAAACAACATGGCAACAAGATGGGGAACAAAAAACAGTTATTTCACCGTTATCTTTAGTGATTTCTGCATTTGCTCGAGTTGAAGATGTTCGTAAAACTGTCACACCACAATTATGTACAGATGAAGATAATTTATTATTGCTTATTGATTTATCCAAAGGTCATCAAGCATTAGGAGCAACTGCATTAGCTCAAGTTTATCGTCATTTAGGGCAAAGAACAGCTGATGTCCATGATGCTAATGAATTAGCGGCTTTTTATCAAGCTATCCAAACATTAATCGCTGAAAATATGTTGATTGCTTATCACGATCGTTCGGATGGTGGTTTATTGGTTACCTTAGCGGAAATGGCATTTGCCGGGCATTGTGGTATTGATGTTGATATTCATACGCTAGGTAGTGATGTGATTGCTTCACTATTTAATGAGGAACTGGGTGCCGTTATTCAAATTCATAGTAGGGATTTAGATAAGGTAATAGCATGCTTTAAACGCTTTGGACTTTCTCATGCGATTCATACGTTAGGTAAAGCTGAAGCAGGGCAGCAATTCATTATACGTAATAATGCTGCTGTAGTTTATAGTGAATCTCGTTTAACGTTAAGAACGTGGTGGGCAGAAACCACATGGCAAATGCAGCGTTTACGCGACAATCCAGTGTGTGCCGATGAAGAACATCAGGCTAAACAAAATGAGGACGATCCGGGCTTGAATGTACGACTTACGTTTGATCCAACGCGAGACATTGCCGCGCCTTATATTGCAAAAGGAGTGAAACCGAAAGTTGCAATTTTACGTGAACAAGGTGTTAACTCTCATGTTGAAATGGCGGCTGCATTTGATCGAGCTGGTTTTGAATCAATTGATGTCCATATGACTGATTTATTATCAGGTCAGGTGACATTGGATCAATTTAATACTCTTGTTGCTTGTGGTGGTTTCTCATATGGTGATGTTTTAGGAGCAGGAGAAGGCTGGGCTAAATCAATTTTATTTAATGAAAAAGTTAGACATGAATTTGAACAATTCTTTCATCGCAATGATACTTTATCACTCGGTGTCTGTAATGGTTGTCAGATGATGTCGAATTTGAAAGAGCTAATTCCTGGTGCTGATTTGTGGCCTCGTTTTGTGCGTAATTTATCAGAACGATTTGAAGGACGTTTTAGTTTAGTTCAAATTCAATCTAGCCCTTCATTACTGTTTACTGATATGGAGGGTTCACATATGCCAATTGCGGTATCACATGGAGAAGGGCGAGTTGAAGTTCGTGATGATGTTCACTTATCTAATTTAGAAGCATCAGGATTAATTACTGTTCGTTACATTAACCATTTCGGCGATGTAACGCAGCAGTATCCTGCTAATCCAAATGGCTCACCAAATGGTATTACGGCCGTAACTTCAAGTGATGGTCGTGCAACTATTATGATGCCTCACCCAGAACGAGTATTTAGAACTGTAACTAATTCATGGCATCCTGATAATTGGGGTGAAGATAGTCCATGGATGCGAATATTTCGTAATGCACGTAAACAATTAGGGTAAATGTAATATAAAAAAACACCGACATTTGTCGGCGTTTTTTTTGTTAAGTGAAAATGGTTACATTAAACGCTAGCATCTTGTGTTTGTCTTGCTACAAGTGGTTGTGATAACGTACTTGCCATTTTTCGAAGTAATGTTTCTGTTTCATTCCAGTTGATACAAGCATCGGTCACGGATACTCCATATTTAAAGTTTTCTTTTGGTTGCTCAGAAGATTGATTACCTTCAACCAAATTACTTTCAATCATCACTCCAATAATTGAGTTATTGCCATGTTTGATTTGCTCAATAATTGAATCGGCAACAATTGGTTGATTACGGTAATCCTTATTAGAATTGGCATGACTACAGTCGATCATTAAATTTGGTAACAACCCTGCTTTTTTCATCTGTATTTCACATAGTGCGACATTTTCAGCATCATAATTTGGAGCTTTACCCCCACGTAAGATCACATGTCCATGCGAATTACCGACAGTTTGTAAAACCGTCACTTGACCTTGCTGGTTGATACCTACAAAGCGGTGAGGCATAGAAGCTGACTTCATGGCATTAATTGCGACATCTAAATTACCATCTGTACCATTTTTAAAACCGACTGGCATGGATAAACCTGATGCCATTTCACGATGGGTTTGTGATTCTGTGGTTCTTGCACCTATGGCAGACCAGCTAATTAAATCGGCAATGTATTGTGGTGTGTTTGGATCCAATGCTTCGGTAGCGATAGGTAAACCAATTTTAGTGATATCAAGTAATAATTTACGGGCTTTTTTCAGTCCATGCTCAATATCAAATGAACTATCCATATGTGGATCGTTTATCATACCTTTCCAACCAACAGTTGTTCTAGGTTTTTCAAAGTAAACACGCATAACAATAAATAAATCATTACTGACTTCGTCAGATAATTTTTTTAATTTATGTGCATATTCAATGGCTGCTTGAGGATCATGGATAGAACATGGGCCACAGACAATAAGTAATCGCGGATCTTTTCTTTCTAGAATATCAACTACAGTTTTGCGTGATAAGGCAATTTGGTTTTCTAATTCTGTAGAAAGTGGATAAAGTTGTTTTATTTCATCAGGGGTGATTAACATATGCTCATCTCTAATTCGAACATTATTCAAAGTATCTTTTAACATTTTGCTTTCCTTATGAAAATCTTTTAAACATTTTATATGTAAAATATTAATTACATAAACGCCCACTATGTAAACACAGAATTACATAATAGTAAATAGAATTTTTAATTTTTATATCATTATAATGTTTTATACGCTATATAATGGCGTTTTTTATAAATTAGTAAATTTATAAGTTATCCGTTAGTGATGTAATAAAAAGTTTACAAATGATCTGCTTCTTAATTTATCATGGATACTAGACATTAGTAGCGACTGGTTTTTGTTAACAAATAGTTGTAATGTGTAAAATTGTTAATTTAGGAACAATAAGCAATGCATCAACAAAGACGATATATTCATATAATGGGAACTATAATTGAAATATGGTTGTTGGACGATAATGCAGAAGTGTTATTAAATGAAGCTGAAAACCGATTGATGGATTATGAGCGCCGTTTTAGTGCCAACAATCCTAAATCAGAATTAATGAAGATAAATCATAATGCTGGTGTTAAATTTGTGTCAGTGTCAGCAGACCTTTTTGCATTAATTAGGATTGGTAAAATCCAAAGTACTATTGATAATAGTTTTTTAAATATTGCAATAGGGCCTTTAATTCAAACTTGGCGAGTTGGTTTTTATGATGCTAGATATCCTTCTGATATAGAAATACAACAAAAATTAAAGCTTATTAATCCTAATAACATTGTTTTAGATGAATCTAATAATTCAGTCTTTCTTGCTCAACCGGGAATGGCTATTGATTTAGGTGCATTAGCTAAAGGTTTTTTTGCTGATAAAATCATTGAGTTTTTTAAACAACAAAATGCCAAAGCAGCATTTATTAATTTAGGCGGAAATGTTCTAACTTTTGGTGATTGTCCTTTTCATGATGATGGATACTGGCGAGTTGGTATTCAGAATCCTTTTCAACCGAGAGGAAATGTTATCACTGCGCTAAAAATTAAAAATCAGTCAGTGGTAACATCAGGTATCTATGAACGAACATTTAATTATAATGGCAAAACCTATCATCATATTTTTAATAGCCAAACCGGGTACCCCGTAGAAACAGATCTAGCCAGTATCAGTATTGTGTCAAAAAAATCGCTAGACGGTGAAATTTTGACTACTCAGCTTTATGGTGCAAGTGCTCAGTATGTTATATCAGCTATAAATAAAATACCTAACATTGAAGGAATGATTGTTACAGTTAATCATAAGTTTGCTTGCTCAGATGGTTTGCTTACTCAATAAAGTATTTTACAAATTAAATTGGTATTAGTTAAATGACATCGCTTCACGATTAAGGGATGATATAAAAATATCAACAAGTCCCTTTTCCGCTGAATTTAAAGTTTTATTTGCAGAGTATGCAATAAAATAATTAAGCGAAATCAGTTCTAATGGCAATGGTAATAAATTATAAGCTTGATCATTTTTTTTACTACAAATATTGACACTTTCTGGAATAAAAGTGATGCCAATCCCTTTTTTGGCTAACTCAACAAGTGTAAAAATATTACTACTTTCAAGAATTATTTGGGGGTCGATTTTATATTTTTGAATTAGATATTCAATCTGATGACGAATCGCTGAGCCATGCGCTGTTAAAATAAGTTTTTCTTGTAGTAACTTTTTTATAAAATCATCATTACATTCAAGTATTTTAGGATTTTCTTGATAAAGTTTTGAGCTTTGCGGGATTAGCGCATAATAGCAATGTTTGCCACAAGCATGGCTAATTAAGTTTTGTGATATTGTTTCGGGGTTTTGTCCAATAAAAAAATCCAACATATTATTTTCTGTTTTTTCTTCAAGACTTGTTGGCGTATATTCATGTAATTCAATTTTTACATTTGGATATTTTTGCATAAATGCAGGCAAAAATAGTGGCAGTAAATATGTACCTAAACTAGGTAATACACCTATTTGAATTACTGTGTAATTTGTATCCGTGTACTTTTTGATTTTTCGTTTAAATTGTTCTTGTTTGTCCACCAGTGAAACTAGATATTGATGATAAATTTTACCTGCTTCTGTTAATTGTAAAGGAATCGTTTGACGATTAATGATTTCAATACCAATTTGGTTTTCTACTTTTTTTATTGTTTGCGTTAAATATGATTGAGAAATATAAAGATTTTTTGCAGCTTTGGTGTAATTACCATGTTTAAGTAAAACATCAATGTATTGCAGCATATTTAATGAATTTATTTTAGTCATTTTATATCTCATTTCCTGTTTTACTTTGTTATAACAAATTGCTTATAACCCTATAATTAATCAGCTATTTCACAAATGGGTTTTTCTGTTCTAAACTAATTTTTATAAGCAAATTACCCAAATATAAACATACTAAATCTAATAATTAAATATACAACTGTTTTGCGGGATTTCTAAAGAATTTATTTTGAAAAAGTTAGATATTAATAAAATTTGTACTGAAAGGTACTAAGTGAGGTTTTAAAGTGAAATTTATTGGCATAGTTGGCACAAATTCGGATCGTTCAACTAATAGAAAATTACTCCATTTTATGAAAGCGCATTTTGCAGACAAAGTAGAAATTGAAGTCTGTGAAATTAAGTCGTTGCCCGCATTTAATGAACCTAAAGATAAAACGCCACCTTCAACAGTAAAAGAGTTATCAGATAAAATTGAAGATGCTGATGGGGTAATTATAGCCACACCAGAATATGATCATTCAATTACTGCTGCTTTAAAAAGTGCTATTGAGTGGTTGTCTTACACAACTCGTCCACTAATTAATAAATGTGTGATGATTGTGGGGGCTTCTCATGGCTCGTTAGGTTCTTCAAGAGCACAGGCACATTTACGGCAAATTTTAGATGCACCAGAGTTAAAAGCACGAATTATGCCAAGTTCAGAATTTCTTTTAGGGCATTCTCTCCAAGCTTTTGATGAAAATGGTGATCTTATCTACCACGATAAAGTTAAAGAATTAGATGAATGTTTCGATGAGTTCATTTTGTTTGTTACTCTTACTAATGAATTACTCAAGAAAGCAAAATTTAATACGGAACAAAATAAGAAATTTAGTTGGAAACAAGCAGCTGAAGAAGGAGCACTATAATGAAATTAATTGGAATTGTTGGAACAAATGCTCAGGAATCTTATAACCGTATCTTATTACAATTTATGCAAAAACATTTTGCTAATAAAGCTGAAATTGAAATATTAGAATTGATTGATGTGCCAATGTTTAATGAAACAGATGATCAATCTAATAATCCGGTTATTCAGAATTTTAATAAAAAAATTATACAAGCAGATGGTGTAATTATTGCTACTCCAGAACATAATCATTCTATTCCATCAGCACTAAAAAGCATTATTGAATGGCTATCATTTAATTTACATCCATTTGATGGCAAACCAGTGATGATTGTAGGTGCTTCTTATGATGTACAAGGTTCATCAAGAGCACAATTACATCTAAGACAAATACTTGATGCGCCAGGTGTAAATGCCACTGTTATGCCAGGCTATGAATTCTTGCTTGGACGAGCACATGAAGCATTTGATGAAAAAGGTGATCTCAAATCGGAACGTACTATTGATTTTTTAGATAGTTGTTTTTTCCGTTTTATTCGCTTTACCCAAGTTGTTAGCTTACTTAATGTTCCAGAGGAAATCTCTTTTGAACCGGGAAGATATTGTGTTACAGCACCAGGTCATAACGGTGATTTACCAATGGTGGTTGTACTGTCGAATGATCGTATTGAGTCAATTGATATTGATACTGAAGGTGAATCAGAAGGCATTGCTGATGTGGTATTTAAACGTATTCCATCACAAATCCTTGAAGGACAAACTCTTAATGTGGATATTTTATCAGGTGCCTCTGTCACCAGTAATGGTGTGATTGATGGTGTGGCTAAAGCAATTAAGATGGCTGGTGCTAATCCTGATGTTTTACGTAAACGACCAAAAGCTCCAAGTGCGATTGATAATAGCGATGTGCAATATGAAACTGATGTGGTTGTCGTGGGTGCTGGTGGTGCTGGTTTATCCGCTGCAGCAAGTGTTTTACAAGAAGGTAAAAAAGTTATAGTTGTTGAAAAGTTTCCTGCTGTCGGTGGTAATACTGTCCGTACGGGAGGACCAATGAATGCGGCTAATCCAAAGTGGCAAAATACGTTTGCTGCTATTGCTGGTGAGAGTCATACTTTACAAGAAATTGCCACAATGGATGAGTCGACTATTGATTCTGAATATCTTGATGATTTTAAAATATTAAGACAGCAAATTAATGATTATCTGGCTGAAAATAAAGATAAGACTGGTTATTTATTTGATTCTGCGTTGTTGCATCGTATCCAAACCTATCTTGGCGGTAAAAGAACTGACCAGTTAGGCAATGTAATTTATGGCCAATATGATTTAGTTAAAATTTTAACTGATGAAGCATTAGATTCCGTTAACTGGTTGGAAGATATTGGTGTTGAATTTGATAAACATGATGTGACAATGCCTGTTGGGGCATTATGGCGTAGAGGTCATAAACCACTAAAAAGTGAAGGTTATGCTTATGTTTCAGCATTACAAAAATATGTTGAAGAGCATGGTGGTATAATCATTACTGATACAGCAGTAAAAGAGCTATTTGTTGAAAATGGACAAGTTGCAGGAGTGATTGGCAGTGGTTTAAATGGTAAAAAAGTTACTGTGAATGCTGATGCAGTTATTTTAGCTTCTGGTGGTTTTGGTGCTAATACCAAAATGTTAAAAGAATATAATACCTATTGGACAGAAATTGACGATGATATTAAAACATCTAATTCGCCTGCTATTACTGGTGACGGTATTGTTTTAGGTCAAAGTGTTGGAGCTGATCTTGTTGGTATGGGCTTTTCACAAATGATGCCTGTTTCAGATCCTGAAACAGGTGCGTTGTTTAGTGGATTACAAGTTCCTCCTCAAAACTTCATTATGGTTAATAAGCAAGGTAGGCGTTTTGTTAATGAGTATGGTAGTCGAGACAAACTTACCCAAGCTGCAATTGATAATGGTGGGTTATTTTATTTAATTGCTGATGAAGCAATCAAGAAAACTGCTTATAACACTTCTCAAGAAAAAATTGATAAACAAATTGCGGCTGGCACATTATTTTGTGCTAATACTTTAGAAGAGTTAGCACAAAAACTGGGTATGGATGCAAACGTCTTCAAACAAACTATAACTAATTATAATAGTTATGTTGATGCTGGAAACGATCCTGAATTTGGAAAAGATGTTTTTGATTTAAAAGTCCAAATTCCTCCATTTTATGCTACACCAAGAAAACCAGCTGTTCATCATACTATGGGTGGACTAAGGATTGATACACAAACCCATGTGTTAGATAAATCAGGACAAAAAATTAAAGGCTTATATGCCGCAGGTGAGGTCGCTGGCGGTATTCATGCAGGTAATAGGCTTGGTGGTAATTCATTAACCGATATTTTTACTTTCGGGCGAATTGCTGGCAAGACTGCATTAAAGGATATAAATCTAAGAATGGAGTCTAATAATGGTAAAAGCGAAAAATTATGTTAACAGATGGATTATTCTAGTTGCATCAACATCAATATTACTTTGTACTGGTGCTATTTATGCCTTTAGTGTTTTTGCAGGACCGTTGAGTACTGCAAAAAATTGGAGTATGTCAGATGTTATGATTGCATTTGGCATAAATTCCGCCGTTGGGCCAATTCCTATGATATTAGGTGGTTTTTTAACGGATAAAGGTTTAGCTAAATGGTCTAGTGTTATTGGTGGTTTGTTGTTTGGGCTTGGGTTTTATTTGAGTGGTTATGTGACCAGTCCTTTGATGCTTTATATTACTTATGGTTTATTAAGTGGTTTTGGACAAGGATTAGCTTATTCAGGTTGCTTAAGTAATACAATTAAATTCTTTCCAGATAAACGTGGACTTGCGTCAGGCATTATTACTGCCGGTATGGGAGGTGCAGCAATTATTGCTGCACCAATCGGTAACTATTTGATTGAAAGTTTTGATGTGCTGTATGCATTTAAAATTTTAGGTTGTACCTATATCGTGGTTGTTATGGTTGCTAGTTTTTTTATCAAAGTAGCACCAGCTAATTATCAATCTGAAGGTTGGGTTCAAGCAAACAGTCAACAAAGTAAACCTATCATTAATAAAAACTGGCAAGAGATGTTAAAAACGCCATATTTTTATCTAATTTTCTTTATGTTAGGTACTGGCGCTTTTTCCGGATTGATGATTGCTTCAAATGCTTCTGGTATTGGGCAAAATATGTTTGGATTAACATCTGCCCTTGCTGCTTTTTATGTCAGTTTATATTCACTAAGTAATTGTGCTGGGCGAGTAGTATGGGGCACTGTATCAGATAAATTAGGAAGAAATAAAACATTAGATATTATCTTTTCGGTAATTATATTTGCTTTTATTTCTTTTTTATTTATTCCATCACAAGCAGGATTTGCCATTGGGATAATCGCACTTGGCTTATGTTTTGGGGGCGTAATGGGTGTTTTCCCACCAATGGTGATGGAAAATTATGGTCCTGCCAACCAAGGTGTAAACTATGGCATCATCTTTGTTGGTTACTCTTCAGCTGCATTTTTTGCGCCAAAACTAACTGCTGATATTCTAGTCAATAATGATGGTGATTATACTAAAGCATTTTATATTGCAATTGCGGTGGCGTTCTTGGGGCTAATATTAAATCTTATTTATAAACAGATTAAAAAAACAAAAATGTAAAATTAAGTTATTTTTATTATAAAAAATGAAAGGCGTAATGTATCACGCCTTTTATTTTATAACAGAAATATTTAATATTATTAAAAATAGAGATTTAAACTTGTTGTATAGATTCAAATACTATCTCTTTTTTAATTCCATCAATAATTTCAGCATGTCCAATTTTAGTTGGTATTACCAAGCGTAATTGTCCTGATAGGACTTTTTTATCGCGCATCATATGTGGAAGGTAAGACTCTATGGACATTTGTTTAGGTTTTATTACAGGAAGTTTAGCTTTAATTAATAAGTTTTTTATACGATCAATATCATTATCTGTTAATTTATTTAATAATTTAGCGGTTTGAGCTGCCATGAGTATACCAACACTGATAGCTTCACCATGTAACCAATTGCCATATCCAAGTTCAGCCTCAATTGCATGCCCATAAGTATGGCCTAGATTTAATATAGCGCGCATATCTTGTTCAGTTTCATCTGCTGCAACTATTTGGGCTTTAAGTTGGCAACAGCGATAAATACAGTAACTGAGTGCTTTGACATCTAGATTGAGTAACTCTTCAATATGTATTTCTAACCAATTAAAGAAATCTTCATCTAAAATAATCCCATATTTTATGACCTCGGCCAGACCTGCGGAAAATTCACGTTGAGGTAGAGTTTTTAAGCAATTTAAATCAATAACAACTGATTGAGGTTGATAAAAGGCTCCAATCATATTTTTGCCTAATGGATGGTTAATAGCTGTTTTACCACCGACTGAAGAATCAACTTGTGATAATAGTGTGGTAGGCACTTGAATAAACTTAATTCCTCGTTGGTATGCCGATGCCGCAAAACCTGCAACATCACCTATTACGCCACCACCTAAAGCAATAATTATGCTGTTACGTGTATGATTATTAGCAAGCAAAGCAGTTAAAATAGTATTCCATGTTTCCATAGTTTTATATTTTTCTCCATCTGGAACAATAATGGAATCGGTTTTCACACCATTCTTTTCTAGCATATCAATTAATGGTTGTAAATAAAGTGGAGCAATAGTTTCATTGGTAGCGATTAACACGCGCTGACCTGCCTGAAGTTTAAAATGGTGGAATTCATTTAGTAAATTTTCACCAATAATTATAGGATAACTACGTTTGGCTAGTGCTACATTTAAAATCTTTTGCATAATAATTTCCAATCCAGTCAAAGCTAATTTATTACTTCATGTTAACGATAAAAAAGTGGCAGCGCAACTTAGAATCATTTAAACTTAACGCCAATTTTTATTTGTGATTTTGAATTTTATATGTCTTTATCTACTGTTTTAGCACAAAAGAATTGGCGAGTTGGCGATATAGAGGGTAATACTGAACAAATTGTTGAGTTAATACATTGCCATTCATCTAATGACCTTATTATTTTTTCGGAACTTGCTATCTGCGGTTATCCGCCAGAAGATTTAATTTATCGTGCTGATTTTAAAGATCGGTGTGAAAAAGCGCTATCTTTAGTTCAACAGGCTAGCACTGATTGTGCTGTAATTATCGGTCATCCGCATTGGCAAGATGGACATATCTATAATGCATTATCCTTTTTTTATGCAGGAAAGTTATTAACGCGATATCACAAACAACAGCTACCTAATTATGATGTTTTTGATGAGAAACGTTATTTTACCGCAGATAATCAGAGTTGTATTGTCGATTTTAAAGGTAAAAGAATTGGATTATTAATCTGTGAAGATCTTTGGCAAAATCAGCCTATCGATCAAATTAGTGCCCAGAATGCAGATTTAGTAATAACTATTAACGCTTCTCCTTATGACTATGAAAAGCAGCAGCGTCGACACGATTTAATCAAAGCCCATGCCATTCGAACCCGATTACCTATTATTTATGTTAATCAAGTTGGTGGTCAAGATGAACTTGTTTTTGATGGTGGGTCTTTTGTTTGCAATGAATATGGTGATATTGTTTGCCAACTAAAATCTTTTGTAGAACAAGTCACTTGTTTTGAATTAGGTGTACCTAACCAAACTACCCTTGCTGAAGATGAAAATCATCCTTTAGCGTCTATATATGATGCATTGGTACTTGCAACACGTGATTATATTACCAAAAATGGTTTTCAAGGCGCAGTATTGGGTCTTTCTGGTGGCATTGATTCAGCGTTAACATTAGCTATTGCGGTTGATGCACTAGGCAAAGATAAGGTGCAGGCTGTTATGATGCCATTTCGTTATACGGCTGACATTAGTATTGCTGATGCCAAAGAAGAAGCTGAAATATTAGGCGTGGAATTTGATATTATTTCGGTTGAACCAATGTTTGATGCGTTTATGTCATCTTTAAAACCTATGTTCGCAGGGACACAAAAAGATACTACAGAAGAAAATTTACAAGCACGTTGTCGTGGCGTTATTTTAATGGCTTTATCTAATAAAAGGCGACGTCTGGTATTAACAACTGGTAATAAAAGTGAGATGTCAGTAGGTTATGCTACGCTTTATGGAGATATGGCTGGGGGCTTTGATGTGCTCAAAGATGTACCTAAAACTATGGTGTTTGCATTATCAAAATATCGAAATACCCGTTCATATGTTATTCCTGAAAGGGTAATTACCCGTCCTCCTTCAGCTGAATTGGCTCCAGATCAGAAAGACGAAGATAGTTTACCGCCATATGATATTTTAGATGGAATTTTGCGTGGTTATGTTGAACAAGATCTTTCTGTTGAACAACTCATTGAGCAAGGTTATGATGATATTACAGTTAGACGTGTTATTAAATTGGTTGACATTAATGAGTATAAACGACGTCAATCAGCAGTTGGTCCAAAAATCACAATACGCAATTTTGGAAAAGGTAGACGTTATCCAATAACATCTGCATTTGGATTTAAAAATTGGTGATCTCGAATTGAGGAAAAAATAAGTATGAAAAAAATTGAAGCTATTATCAAACCATTCAAATTAGATGATATTCGAGAAGCGTTAGCCGATCAAGGTATAACGGGTATGACCGTTACTGAAGTTAAAGGTTTTGGTCGTCAAAAAGGGCATACAGAACTTTATCGCGGTGCTGAATATATGGTAGATTTTTTACCAAAAGTAAAAATTGAGCTTGTAGTTTCTGACGATATTTTAGAAACGTGTATCGAAACCATTATGAAAACTGCTCAAACTGGCAAAATCGGTGATGGGAAGATTTTTGTTTATAATGTCGAGCAAGTTATTCGTATTCGTACTGGAGAAATGGATGACTCGGCAATTTAGTTAAATTTATTTGATATCAGGGCGTTCTTGTTTAAGTAATTCTACTGTGACAATACCTTGAATTGAACAAATTAGCAGATTCATATTTGCTCCTTTTTCAAGTAATAATAGCTTTTCAGTTGTATCCGGGGCAGGAATGGTTTTTACACCAACTACTGTACCGGTATTTTCATTCCATACATGTATTTCATCATTAATATTACGAATCATTGGATTAGCAATATAAAGCAAATTGTCTTCCATATTTTTCCAATCAATGAAATCCAACGTATCTTTAATTTCGTTTATATCATTGTCAATAATAAATCCCCAAAAATAATATTTCCCCATTTTTCCTAGATCCATGGCACTATCGTAATAACCTTTAATTATTAAATTTTTATAAGTCATAGGAATTTTGAAATAAGTATAGTTTTTATTGGTATCTGTACGATTTTCGACAGAAATATAAGCTTTATTCTTATCAAAGGTTTGGATATTTGTATATTTTTGCAATTCACTTTTGTTAGCATAAACTTCTTTGAAAAAATTAGGATTACAAAGAGTCAATGATTGTATTAATGCAAGTTTATCTGCAGTTGCAGCAGATGAACACAACAAAAAAAACAAAATAACAGCAATTTTGACCATGTTAATGTGAATTGACAATGATTGAAACCATATAATTCTTAGTACGTTGATTGTATAATTTTTACAACATAATAACAATGTTAAAGCATCTTTTCTTTTTAAAGAATTATTAAGATTTGTTTATTTATAATTAGTTTTATTTTAGAAACGAATATTAGAAATATAAAAATATATTTTATCAAGTATTAATCTCATTTATGTCTATTTATGGAAGATAGATCTCAAAAATATGAATTTATTAAAAAAAATAGTTTAATTATTAAATTATTTACTATAACTTAATTTAAGTAGTAAGTTAATTATGTTATTCAATTAATTAAGTTAAGTAGAGATAAATTATGAGTTCAACATTTACAAATAAAATCCTTAAGGATTTATCTTCCTTTGATGATATTTCAATCAAAACTTTTTTTGGGGGATTTAGTATTAATAGCAAAGGAGTAATGTTCGGTTGGATTGGCGAACAGGAGTTTTATTTAAGAGGTCATTCTCATTATCGATCTGTTTTTATCGAGTTAGGTATGACAACTTTAACCCTACCTTCAGGTATTTCGACAAAATCGTTAGATTATTACAAGGTAAGTGATGAATTATTTGAGGATTCACAAACATTTCATTCCATGGTTAAAATGGTTATTAAATATGCTCAGTTAGAACAAGATGAGAAACTCAAGTTAAAAAAGCAGCGAATTAAAACACTCCCTAATATAACACTATCATTAGAAAAATTACTATTTAGTGTTGGTATTACCAATATAGAAATATTTTATAAAGTAGGATATTTAGAAGCATATCACAGGATGAAAAATAAAAATTCTCGTATTTCAAATAATGTTTTATTTATTTTATATGGCTCATTGAATCATCGTCATGTTGCATCATTATCTAATGCAACTAAAAAACAGATTGAATTAGCATATGAAGATTTTTTAAAAGACAAAGAAGAAAATTAATGATTTAATTGTTAATTAATTTTGTTAACAGTTATCTTAATTATGGTTAATATTTTAAGATAACTGTATTTGATTATATTAATATATGTAAATTATATATTATTGTGTTATGTAGATGACCTTCTACGAGGTGCGCGTTTAAAAGTTTTTGGTGAGGGTAAATCAACTAATAATGCAGATGGATCATATTGACTAACGGGAATGGTATGATTAATTGCTTTTTCAATTGCCGGTAAATTTTGAGAATAACGTTCACAAGCAAGTGAAATTGAGTAACCTTCAGCCCCTGCACGTCCAGTTCTTCCAATTCTATGACGATAGTCATCACAATCATCCGGCAGATCATAATTAAAAACATGGGTAACATCAGGAATATGTAAACCACGTGCGGCAACATCCGTTGCGACTAAAATATCTAGATCGCCACGAGTAAACTGTTCTAAAATTGACAAACGTTTTTTCTGAGCAATATCGCCGGTTAATAGCCCTACACGATGACCATCTGCAATTAAATGTCGCCATATTTTTTCACAGGCCACTTTAGTGTTAGCAAATACGATGCAGCGATCGGGCCATTCTTCTTCAATAAGTGTTTGTAGTAGGGCAAGTTTATCTTCATTGGATGGAAAAAATAGCTCTTCTTTGATACGGTGACCAATTTTTTGCTCAGGCTCAACCTCAACATATTGTGGATTATTCATATGCTCAAAAGCTAATTCACGTACATTATGTGTTAATGTTGCTGAAAATAACATGGTCAATCGTTTTGAAGGGGGAGACATGTGTTTAAAAATCCAGCGAACATCGCGTATAAAACCTAAGTCAAACATACGATCGGCTTCATCCAAAACGGCAACCTGAATTGCTTCTAAATTTATATAATTTTGTTTGGCATAGTCGATTAATCGCCCTGTGGTAGCAATTAAAATATCTACGCCAGCTGATAACATTTTTAATTGTTTATCATAGCCATCACCGCCAAAAGCTAATCCTAATTTAAGACCTGTTTCTTCAGATAATACTTCTGCATCGTGATAAATTTGTACCACAAGCTCTCGAGTTGGGGCTATAATGATTGCTCTAGGTTGGTTTGCTTTATGATCCGGTAACGGTTCATGATTTAATAAATGATTAAACGTTGAGGCCAAAAAAGCAATGGTTTTACCTGTTCCTGTCTGTCCTTGCCCAGCTATATCAACTCCATTTGTTGTTAACGGTAATGTTTGTTCTTGAATTGGCGTACAATAAGTAAAGCCTTTCTTATCAAGTGCTTTTATCACTAGAGGATGCAATGGAAATTGACTAAAAGTTGTTTTGGTAAGATAAGATGGAATCATTGTGGTTTCAAATGTAATTATCAAAGTTTAAGAATTATAGCATATTAGTCATACAGACATCACTAATAATTATGTCCTATTATACTAATTACTAGTGGAAAAACAGAAAATTTATTAATATTATAAATATAAATATTTATTGGGGGATAAACAAATGAGTAATAATATTGTTTCACTTTCTGAAGCGACATTTGACAAACAAATCAATGATGCTGAAAAACCAGTATTGGTTGATTTCTGGGCCGAATGGTGTGGACCTTGTAAAATGATAGCACCAATTTTAGAAGAGGTTGCACAAGAATATGGTAATAAAGTGATCTTTGCTAAAGTAAATATTGAGGAAAATCCTAAAATAGCCCCTAAATTTAATATACGTGGAATCCCTACATTATTGATTTTCAAACATGGTAAAGTTGTTGCAACACAAGTTGGAGCCTTATCTAAAGCACAGCTTAAAAGCTTTATTGATGAGCAACTTTAATTGTGTTAAATAGTTATTACAAATAATAAGAGTAATGAAAATTACTCTTATTTTTTATTTTAAATAAATACATCTCTGTACATAAAGTATAATTAAGTATAGACATAGTACCTTTTTTAGTGTACATTGCTAACCTCTTACAAGAACTCCTTTCTGCAATCCATTGTTTTTATTGATTAAGTGGGTAAACAGTTTATATCTAAACGCATATTATCATAAGAAATTAATAATTGATTGCGTTTGTTTATTGCCAGAAAGAGGTTTTTATAAGTAAATTAAAAAATATACAAAAAATAAATAGCGGTAATTGCAAACATATCAATTTTATCCTCAAGAATTTTTAAAATTATGAATTTAACTGAATTAAAAAACACTTCTGTCTCCGAGCTTGTAACGCTTGGCGAAAAAACAATGGGTCTTGAAAATCTTGCTCGTCTTAGAAAACAAGACATTATTTTTGCAATTTTAAAGCAGCATGCTAAAAGCGGTGAAGATATTTTTGGCGATGGCGTACTTGAAATTTTGCAAGATGGGTTTGGTTTCTTACGTTCTGCCGATAGTTCATATTTAGCTGGACCTGACGATATTTATGTATCACCAAGCCAAATTAGGCGATTTAATTTAAGAACAGGTGATACAATTGCTGGTAAAATCAGACCACCAAAAGAAGGCGAACGTTATTTTGCTTTACTTAAAGTTAACGAAGTTAATCATGATAAACCTGAAGATGCTCGCAATAAAATCCTCTTTGAAAACTTAACCCCACTTCATCCAAACTCTCGATTACGTATGGAACGCGGTAATGGTTCTACTGAAGATATTACTGCTAGAGTACTTGATTTAGCTTCACCGATTGGTAAAGGTCAACGTGGTTTGATTGTCGCACCTCCGAAAGCTGGTAAAACCATGCTTCTACAAAATATTGCACAAAGTTTGGCTGTAAACCACCCTGAGTGTGAACTTGTGGTATTGATGATTGATGAACGTCCAGAAGAAGTCACTGAAATGCAACGTTTAGTAAAAGGTGAAGTAGTTGCATCAACTTTTGATGAGCCTGCTGCAAGGCATGTTCAGGTTGCTGAAATGGTTATTGAACGGGCTAAACGTTTAGTAGAACATAAAAAAGATGTTATTATTTTGCTCGATTCGATTACCCGCTTAGCTCGAGCCTATAATACGGTTGTTCCATCATCAGGTAAAGTATTAACTGGTGGTGTAGATGCAAATGCATTACATCGTCCAAAACGTTTTTTTGGTGCTGCGCGTAATGTAGAAGAAGGTGGTAGTTTAACTATTATTGCAACTGCACTGATTGATACTGGTTCAAAAATGGATGAAGTTATTTATGAAGAGTTTAAAGGTACTGGTAATATGGAGGTACATTTATCTCGTAAAATTGCAGAGCGACGTGTATTCCCTGCAATTGACTTTAATCGTTCTGGCACACGTAAAGAAGATTTAATGACTTCACCAGATGAATTACAGAAAATGTGGATTTTGCGCAAAATTCTTAACCCAATGGGTGAAATCGACGCGATGGAATTTTTAATTGATAAACTTGCCATGACTAAAACGAATGATGAGTTTTTTGAAATGATGAAGCGTTCATGATTTGCGTAATGAATACTAAATATCATTAAAGTTGCTAAAAAAGCCGTATTATATCTGATACGGTTTTTTTGTGGAAAAATATAACGTAATTTAAAAAACTTAAATAAGTTTTAGGTATTGTTAAAAAGCCTTAGTGTTTAAGGTTATATATAGATTTAATATAGGAGCCAAATCATGTCTAAACAACAAATCGGTGTTATTGGAATGGCAGTTATGGGGCGCAATCTTGCTCTCAATATTGAAAGTCGTGGATTTTCTGTTGCTATCTATAATCGTTCTAAAGATAAAACAGAACAAGTAATGGCGGAGCATTCTGATAAGCAATTGGTTCCTTACTTCACTATTGAAGATTTTGTAAATTCATTAGAAAAACCTCGCCGTATCCTTATTATGGTTCAAGCCGGTAAAGGAACAGATGCCGTTATTAATGAGTTACGTCCACTATTAGATAAAGGTGATATTATTATTGATGGCGGAAATGCGTATTTTGAAGATACCATTCGCCGAAATAAAATGCTTTCCGAAGAAGGTTTTAACTTTATTGGGGCCGGTGTTTCTGGTGGTGAAGAAGGTGCATTAAAAGGTCCTTCAATTATGCCTGGAGGTCAAAAAGAAGCATATGCATTAGTTGCACCTATTTTAGAAAAAATAGCCGCTAAAGCTAATGGTGAACCATGTGTTGCTTATATTGGTCCAAATGGTGCGGGTCATTATGTCAAAATGGCGCATAATGGGATTGAATACGGTGATATGCAGCTTATAGCTGAAAGTTATTCAGTTTTAAAACATGTTGTAGGCCTAACCAATGATGAATTAGCTAATGTTTTTTCTGATTGGAATAAGGGTGAATTAAATAGCTATTTAATTGAGATTACGGCTGATATTTTTAAATTTAAAGATGAAGAAGGCAATTATCTTGTTGATGTGATTTTAGATGCTGCAGGTAATAAAGGTACGGGTAAATGGACAAGTCAAAGTGCTTTAGATCTTGGAGAACCTTTATCATTGATAACTGAATCGGTATTTGCTCGTTATCTTTCTGCAATTAAAGATCAACGTGTGGCTGCATCGAAAGTATTAAAAGGTCCTAAACAGAATCCTTATGCTGGTGACAAGAAAGAGTTGATAGAAAAAGTGCGTAAAGCACTGTATATGGGTAAAATTATCTCCTATGCACAAGGGTTTGCACAGTTAAAAGCTGCTTCTCATAAATATCAATGGGATTTAAATTATGGAGAAATAGCCAAAATCTTTAGGGCTGGATGTATTATCCGTGCACAATTCTTGCAAAAAATTACAGATGCCTATGCAGATAATAATGAGATTGATAATTTGTTATTAGCACCTTATTTCAATCAAACTGTCGAAGTTTATCAACAGTCATTGCGTGATGTAGTCTCGTTAGCTATCCAACAAGGTATTGCGGTGCCAACGCTTTCGGCAGCTATAGCTTATTATGATAGTTATCGTTCTGCTGTATTACCAGCTAATTTAATTCAAGCACAGCGAGATTATTTTGGTGCTCATACTTATCAACGTATCGATAAAGAGGGTGTTTTCCATACTGATTGGTTAAACATTGAGTCATAATTATTTTTAATGTAAGCAATAATTTTTTTTAAAAGAGTGTAAGATTACCTTACACTCTTATAAGAATTGTTTTCTTATCATCCAATAAACTCATTCAAATTTTTTAAGCTACCTATAAAAAGACTTGTGGTGCTTGATCTTTGCTTTGTCAAGTAATTTTATTTACTAAAAAATCTGGAAAAACACAATATATGGTGTATAATTCAATTATATTTACTATATGTAGTATCATCTAAGCAATGTGAAAATTCCGGTCTATATCAAATAACGTCTAATATTCTAATAAAAAAATCAATTGTTTTAATCATTACAATTAACATGAGTATTAATATTGATATAAATCCTATGCTAACTACTATTTATTAATGAATGTTGAGGAGTATATATGCCTGTAGTAATTAAACGTGATGGTTGCCAGACCTCATTTAATGAAGGTCGAATCAGAGATGCTATCGTTAAGGCAGCAGTTGCTGCTAATGTTAATGATCCAGATTATTGTGCTGCTGTTGCCCAAGAGATTACTAAGCAAATGGCTGAGCGTGAGAGTGTCGATATTAACGAAATTCAAAACGCAGTTGAAAATCAGCTGATGTCAGGCCCTTATAAAAAGTTAGCAAGAACCTATATTGAGTATAGACATGATCGCGATCGAGAACGTGAACAACGCAGTCGATTAACTCAGGATATTCGTGGTTTAATTGAACAAAGTAATGTTGCAATCTTAAATGAAAATGCTAATAAAGATAGTAAAGTTATTCCTACGCAACGAGACTTGCTTGCGGGGATTGTGGCAAAGCATTACGCTAAACAATATCTATTACCTAAAGAAATTTCACGAGCCCATGATTGTGGTGAAATTCATTATCATGATCTCGATTATGCACCATTTTTCCCGATGTTTAACTGTATGCTAATCGATTTAGATGGTATGTTAACAAATGGCTTCAAAATGGGTAATGCTGAAATTGAACCGCCAAAATCAATTGCAACGGCTACGGCAGTAACAGCGCAAATTATTGCTCAAGTTGCTAGTCATATTTATGGTGGAACAACTATAAATCGTATTGATGAAATTTTAGCTAAATTTGTCACTATCAGTTATCAAAAACATAAACAAGTAGCAGAAGAATGGAATATTTCAAATCCAGAAGCTTATGCTGAAAGTCGTACTCAAAAAGAGTGTTATGATGCTTTTCAATCTTTAGAATATGAGGTTAATACTTTACATACTGCTAATGGTCAAACTCCATTTGTTACTTTTGGCTTTGGTCTAGGGACAAGCTGGGAGTCACGCTTAATTCAAGAGTCAATTCTTAAAGTTCGTATAAAAGGTTTAGGTAAAAATCATAAAACGGCTGTTTTTCCAAAATTAGTTTTTGCAATTAAAGATGGAATTAATCATAAACCAAACGATGTAAATTATGATATTAAGCAACTTGCATTAGAGTGTGCAAGCAAACGTATGTACCCAGATATATTAAATTACGATAAAGTCGTTGAAGTTACTGGTTCATTCAAAACGCCAATGGGATGTCGAAGCTTTTTAGGTGTTTATGAAGAAGATGGTCATAAAATTCATGACGGTCGTAATAATTTAGGCGTAATTAGTTTAAATCTTCCACGTATTGCAATTGAAGCGCATGGCGATGAATCGCAGTTTTGGAAAATTTTAGATAACCGTTTAGCTCTATGCAAAAAGGCCTTAATGACACGTATTGCTCGTTTAGAAGGGGTTAAAGCCCGTGTCGCACCTATTTTATATATGGAAGGCGCTTGTGGTGTGCGACTAAAAGAAGATGATAGCGTGTCTGAAATATTCAAAAATGGTCGTGCTTCTATTTCATTAGGCTATATCGGTATTCATGAAACTCTAAATGCACTTTATGGTAATCAAACTCATCCATTTGATAATGAAACTTTACGTCAAAAAGGTATTGCCATTGTTGAACATTTACGTAAAGCAGTAGAACAATGGAAAGATGAGACTGGTTATGGTTTTAGCTTGTACAGTACGCCAAGCGAAAATTTGTGTGATCGTTTCTGTAGACTTGATACTGCTGAGTTTGGCATCATTTCTGGTGTCACTGATAAAGGTTATTATACAAACAGTTTTCATCTTGATGTTGAGAAAAAAGTTAATCCATACGAAAAAATTGAGTTTGAGAAAGCTTATCCACCAGTAGCAAATGGCGGATTTATCTGTTATGGAGAATATCCTAATATGATAAATAATATTAAAGCATTAGAAGATGTTTGGGACTATAGCTATAGCCGAGTACCTTACTATGGCACTAATACACCTATTGATGAGTGTTATGAATGTGGTTATACGGGTGAATTTTCTTGCACCAGTAAAGGCTTTGTTTGCCCAAGTTGTGGTAATCATGATTCATCTAAAGTCTCAGTAACTCGTCGTGTTTGTGGTTACTTAGGTAGTCCTGATGCCCGTCCATTTAATGCTGGAAAACAAGAAGAAGTCAAACGTCGAGTTAAACATTTAAATAATGGTCAAATTGGTTAATCATTGTTTTAAAAAATATGAATTATCATCGCTATTATCCTGTTGATGTTGTAAATGGCGAAGGAACCCGTTGTGTACTTTTTGTTGCTGGCTGTGAACATCAATGTCCGGGTTGTTATAACAAAAGTACATGGGGAGTTAATTCAGGTTCGCCGTTTACACAATCACTTGAAGATCAAATCATTAAAGATTTACAAGACACAGAAATAAAACGTCAAGGATTATCGCTTTCTGGCGGTGATCCTTTACATCCAAAAAATGTTCCTGCAATATTAAAACTTGTTAAACGTGTTAAATCTGAATGTGATAACAAAGATATTTGGTTATGGACAGGGTATAAACTTGATGAATTAAGTGCCGATCAGCAAGAAGTTGTATCTTATATTGATGTGCTAATTGATGGTAAATTTGTTCAAGAACTAGCTGATCCTCGACTATTATGGCGAGGAAGCAGCAATCAAATCATTTATCGTTTTAAGTAAAGCTTTAGAATTATTGTTGTGATTTATGTAAATTTAAAAGATAAGAAATTGCTTCTCGATAATTAATTTCGAGATTTTCACTACTAGATGATGTGATATGTAAATCTGTAATTTTGCCATTATCAATACCATAAACCCAGCCGTGTAAATTTGCTCTTTGACCGCGTTGCCATGCTGATTGAATAATTGTTGAATGGCCTAAATTATAAACTTGTTCAATAACGTTAAGTTCACACAAAATATCTAATCTGATATCTGGTGGAAACTCACCAATAAGAGAACTATTACGAAACCATAAATCACGAATATGCAGCAACCAGTTATTAATTAATCCTATGTCAGGGTTTTCAACTGCAGCTCGTATTCCACCACATCCTAAATGTCCACATACTATAATATCTTCTATTTTAAGCACATCGACGGCATATTGCACAACAGATAGACAATTAAGATCTGTATGAATAACCAAATTACCGACATTTCGATGAACAAACAATTCGCCGGGTTTTAGCTTAATTAATTTTTCAGCAGGAACTCGGCTATCTGAACAACCAATCCATAAAAATTTTGGATTTTGTGCAATGGCAAGTTGTTTAAAAAATTCGGGATCTTCTTGCTCTATTTTTTCTGACCATTCGTGATTAAAACGGATTAAATCATTAACATCAAACATGGCAACTATTCCTTATTTTTTAGATATTTATTATTATTCAGTTATTTAATTGGTATAAATTCTACACTAATTAATTCGTTTTTATATGTTGAATCTTACTTTTCATAATAAGTTTTCGCCAAATTGGAGTAGTTAATATTTTGGCTTTAATAATCTTGCTATATAGTTTAAGGCGTAGTGGTATTGTTTTTTGATAATATCGCTTATTTGGCTTCGGTTGACCACTATTTAATATTTTGCTTAAAATTTCAGCACTGTCAAGTGCATAACTGATTCCCTCTAAAGAACTTGCACTAATAAATCCTGCCGCTTCACCTATTAAAAATATATTTTCATTGCCAGTATAAAAGTCACGGAAACGATTAGGATAGATAACTAAACATTTTTCAGCTTTCACTGGCTCACCAAAGATAAAACCTTGTTGTGTTAATTTTTGTTTTAATTGCTCAAAATGTTTATTGGCATTTTTTTTAGGAAATGCTCCACCAAGTATAAAATAGCCATCTTTAGACAAACTCCAAGCATAGCAATTGGTTAATTGGTTATCAAAAATACAAGAATAAAAAGGATTTGGGTGTTTTTCAGTAAACCATTGTTGAATTGCTACATATTGTCTGATGGAATGATTGGGATAGCGCATTCGTCTAACAACTGAATTTGCACCATCAGCACCAATTACATATTGAGCGGTAACATTCTGTTCTATTTGATTTTCATCGACAAAAGTAATTTGATAACCATCAATGATTCTTCTTACTTCTTTACACAGAGTGTTATGTAAAACTGTAACTGTGGTAGGAATAAGTGACTTTAACCATAGATCAAACTTATGTCTATCAAAACTAATATAGCTACGTTGATAGTTACGGACTAATTTAGTTTGTAAATCTATAGTTTTGACACTGAAAATTTGTGGATTGGTTAAAATATCAGTTGGAATATTTAATTTTTGTCTAATGAAAGATTTTTGAGCATCGTTTGCCAATAATCCTCCACAAGGTTTATGAAAACCTTTATCACCAGTTTGATATTTTTTATCTAAAGCAATAATCTTAAAAGATGGGTTAAGTAAACGCGCTAACGTACTACCTGCAGGGCCAAGACCAATGATTGCAATATCGTAATCCATATTATTATATTACTTACTCAATAAATTTAAAAAAGCTTGTCATATTATCATATATAAAATAAAAAATGACTATTATGGTTATACTCTTGCTAATTTTGGTTTTTGTAAAGATCTTTCAGGTTAACTATACGTTTGAGTATAAAAAAGATGGTCAAATCACCAATAAAAGAAATTATTTTTTATTGTGTTAAACATCTTCTAATTTTTAGCTAGCAATAGTTTTTAAAAATTCTTGATTCAAATCATCAAATGGCAAAATACGACTAATTACGACTAATCGAGATATTTTTTCAGAAGGATCTTGCCATGAAGAACCATAATCGAAACCAACAACTTTATGTACTCCTTGAACAATCAAACGTTGCGGGTTATCTTTAATCGCTAATACACCTTTATACCGTAACATGTCATTACCATATTGCTCAACCAAGTTTTCCACAAATGAACCTATCTTTTTCAAATCAAGTTCACCAGCTTCAAAAAGATAGGAGCAAATATTATCTGTCCATGATTGAGTTTGATTTTGTAATGGAAGAATTTTAAAGTTAGTTTCAATTTTTTTTAATGGATTGACAACAAAAAAACCTTTATTAATGATTAAATCATCATTTAAATCGAATGAATGAATATCAATCCATTGTGATTTTGGTATTTGTCCATTTATCGCAACAATGATTGCAGCTTTATTATTAATTTTATTAATTCTACTAATAATCTCATTTTTTTGCTGTTCATTTACACAGTCGGTTTTAGTAACGATAATTCGATCAGCAAATCCAATCTGTGAAAGCGCTACTCGATGTTCATTTAAGTGTTGCAAAATATGTTGAGCATCAACTAAGGTAATAATAGCATCAAGTTTAATCGTTTCACGAATCAAGTCGTCAATAAAAAATGTTTGAATAATTGGGGCCGGATCGGCAAGTCCTGTTGTTTCAATAATAAGACGATCAAATGTTAATTCACCAGCTATGCGCTGGGCATGTAATTTATGAAGCGCATCGGTAAGCTCACCTTGTACGGTGCAGCAGATGCAACCATTGGTCATCTCAACAATTTGAATATCGCAATGGGTATTTAATAAATCGCTATCAAGATTTATTTGACCAAATTCATTTTCAATAATGATTATTTTTTCGTTACGATTATTTTCTAATAAATAATTGATTAATGTCGTTTTACCTGAACCGAGAAATCCTGTTAATAAAGTAACAGGTAGCGGTTGTAAAATAATTGGGTTTGTCATTTGTTATCTCTAAATTTTAGCAACATTTAAATCCACCTTTACCACCATAACGTGCATCTTGTCTTTCTTTAAAAAATTCCTCATAAGTCATAGGCGTTTGTTCAGGATGGGTTAGTTTCATGTGTTGAACATAATTATCATAATCAGGGATTCCGACCATAAGCTTAGCAGCTTGGCCGAGATATTTTCCTGCTTTGGCAAGTGAATCGAACATGTTATATCTCTTAATTATTTTGAATAAGAATATTAGAAGTTCTAATTTTTTCTCGTAAGCGACTGTATTAATAATTAACACATTTTCAATATAAGGTGCTATCAAAATTGAGTCAATCCTTGATTTTAAGTAATTTATAACATTACATAAAAAACGACAATATTATTGAATAATAATCGATAAAATTTTTCCTAAACTCTTTTAATGAATTAAATATATTTTACTAAATTGATTTATATATTATTAAATAACTTTTATAATATTAACCAATTTATTATTTATTAGAGTTTTATAATGGAAAAGTTTCTCCTTAAAGGTCCAACTTCTTTAAACGGTGAAGTTATTATTTCAGGTGCTAAAAACGCGGCTTTGCCTATATTATTTGCGGCTATTTTAGCTGAAAAGCCTGTAGAGCTAAAAAATGTACCTAAATTAAAAGATATTGATACTACACTAGAGCTATTAAGTCAGTTAGGTGTGAAATGTCAACGCAATGATTCTGTCCACCTTAATGCGGCTCATCTTAATAATTATTGCGCACCTTATGAACTGGTAAAAACTATGCGTGCTTCCATTTGGGCGTTGGGACCGTTGGTTGCCCGTTTTGGTCAAGGTCAGGTTTCATTACCTGGCGGTTGTGCGATTGGTGCAAGACCTGTTGATCTTCATATTACTGGGCTTCAACAATTAGGTGCAACAATTGTTTTGGATGAAGGATATGTTAAAGCTACTGTAGATGGTCGATTAAAAGGCGCTCATATTGTTATGGATAAAGTGAGTGTTGGCGCTACAGTGACGATTATGTCTGCTGCAACTTTAGCCGAAGGTAAAACGGTAATTGAGAATGCAGCATGTGAGCCAGAAATTGTTGATACAGCTAAATTCTTAAATATGCTTGGTGCTAAAATTACTGGTGCTGGAACAATGCGTATTGAAATTGAAGGTGTTGAAAGTTTAGGTGGTGGTACGCATGAAATTGTTTCAGATCGAATTGAAACTGGAACTTTTTTAGTAGCTGCTGCTATTTCAAAAGGAAAAATTACTTGTCGTAAAACTGATCCAAACCTGCTTGATGCTGTCATATCAAAATTAAAAGAAGCGGGTGCACATATTGAAGTCGGTGACGATTGGATTTGTTTAGATATGCAAAATAAACGAGCAAAAGCTGTAAATATTCATACTGCCCCACATCCCGGTTTTCCTACAGATATGCAAGCACAATTTTCATTATTAAATATGGTTGCTGAAGGTACTGGAATTATTAAAGAAACGATTTTTGAAAATCGATTTATGCATGTGCCAGAATTAATTCGTATGGGTGCTAGAGCAGAAATTGAAGGTAATACACTAATTACTCATGGCGTAGAAAAACTCAGTGGTACACAAGTAATGGCGACAGATTTACGGGCGTCAGCAAGTTTAGTGTTGGCTGGTTGTATTGCAGAAGGTTCTACAATTGTTGACCGTATTTACCACATTGATAGAGGTTATGACAATATTGAAGAAAAACTAAGAAGTTTAGGAGCCAATATTGAAAGGGTGAAATAAAATTCATCATAATTAAAACTTAAATAAGTTATTTATTGGTTGAAAGGAGTACAATAATGATGAAACAAGCACTAGTTTTTTTATCTGAAGGTTGTGAAGAAACAGAAGCCGTATCAACAATTGATTTACTCACCAGAGCTGACATTAAGGTCATAACTGCTAGTATTTCAAATTGTTGTGAAGTTAAATGTTCTCGTGGAGTAATAATTTTAGCCCAAAAAACTATTTCAGAAATTCAAAATGAAAATTTTGATGTGGTTATTTTACCTGGTGGTGTGAAAGGAGCAGAAAATTTTCGAGATTGTTTGTTATTAATCGAAATATTGAAAAAAACTCATCAAGCTGGGGGTGTTATAGCGGCAATTTGTGCTTCTCCTGCAATAGTTCTGCAACATCACAATTTATTTCCAAATGCATATATGACAGGTTACCCATCTACTAAAAGTGCATTTAAACTTTGGAAAACGGATAGAGTATATTTTGATGAGCAAAATAAAGTTATTACTAGTCAAGGTCCTGCGACATCAATTGATTTTGCTTTAAAAATTATTGATGTTTTGGTCGGGCAAAAAAAGGCCGCTGAGGTTGCTCAGCAATTAGTCCTTCCAATGGGAGTTGAATCCTATCAATAAAAAGGTACCAAATGTCAAATTCACATTTGTACGAAAAATTAGTTAAAAGAGCAACATTAATTGCTGTTTTAACATCTATCTTTCTAATTTTTATAAAATTTATTACCTGTTGGATAACAGGTTCAATAAGTTTATTTGCATCATTGTTAGACTCAAGTATTGATTTACTTGCTTCTGGTCTTAATTTCTTTTTGGTACGTTATGCTTTAAAACCAGCTGACGATGATCATACCTTTGGTCATGGTAAAGCTGAATCACTTGCAGCGCTAGCGCAAAGTACATTTATTATAGGTTCGGCGACAATTTTATTACTTTCAAGTATTAAGTCTATTGTTCATCCTAGTGAACTACAAGCACCATTGTTGGGAATTACTGTTTCTGCCATATCTACGGTAATTACTTCTATACTTGTTTTATACCAAAGACATGTTGTAAAACTTACTCAAAGTAAGGCCATTCAAGCTGATATGCTACATTATTCTTCTGATATGTTAATGAATATTGCAGTTATCATTGCTCTCTTTTTAAGCTGGTATGGAATTTCTTTTGCAGATGCTGCATTTGCATTCTTGATTGCTTTATATATTTGTTATAATGCTTATAAGATTTCTTACAATGCGATACAGGATTTACTTGATAGAGCATTACCAGAAAGTGATAACGAGAAAATTGCTAATATTGTTGAATCATATCCGAATGTTCATGGTTTTCATGATTTAAAAACTAGGCAAGCTGGCCCCATAAAATTTATTCAATTGCATATAGAACTTGATGATAATATGCCTTTAGTTAAAGCACATGCTATAGCTGATTCAATAGAAAAGCATATTGCTGAGATCTTTTCTCCTGCAACAGTAATTATTCATCAAGATCCAATTTCTGTTGTACCAATTGAAACGACACGGTAGAAAAAAACACCAAAATACCTTTTATCATCTATTGTTAGAAATCTGTTAAGACTCTATAATAATCAAAAGTTAATTATTAGGAGTTATTTTCTATGATAAAAAAAATAGGTATTTTAACTAGTGGTGGTGATGCACCAGGGATGAATGCAGCCATACGAGGAGTAGTTAGAACTGCTTTAACGGAAGGGTTAGAAGTTTTTGGTATTTATGATGGTTACTTAGGTCTTTGTGAAGATCGAATTACTAAGTTAGAACGTTCTAGTGTGTCAGATATCATTACTCGTGGTGGTACATTTCTCGGTTCTGCTAGATTCCCAGAATTTAAAGATAAAGCAGTAAGACAAAAAGCTATTGAAAATTTGAAAAAACATCAAATTGATGCTTTAGTCGTGATTGGTGGTGATGGTTCTTATATGGGGGCTATGCGTTTAACAGAAGAAGGTTTCCCATGTATTGGTTTACCAGGTACCATTGATAATGATATTCGCGGAACCGATTATACGATTGGTTATTTCACCGCACTAAGTACTGCTGTTGAAGCTATTGATAGATTACGTGATACCTGTTCTTCACACCATAGAATATCTGTGATTGAAATTATGGGGCGAGATTGTGGTGATTTAACATTAAATGCTGCAGTGGCTGGTGGTTGTGAATTCATGATTATTCCAGAAATGTCTTATACGAAAGAAGATTTAATCGAAGAAATTAAATTAGGTTTTGCAAAAGGTAAAAAACATGCAATTGTAACCGTTACAGAGCATATGTGTGATGTTAACCAGCTTGCAGCAGACATTGAAGCAGCTGTTCACCATGAGACTCGTGCAACAGTATTAGGTCATGTTCAACGAGGTGGTTCTCCTGTTCCTTACGATCGTATTTTAGGTTCACGCATGGGTGCTTATGCTGTTGAATTATTACAACAAGGTCATGCAGGAAGATGTGTAGGCGTTCAAAATGGTAAATTGGTACATCATGATATAATCGACGCTATTAATAATATGAAGCGTCCATTTGATGTAGATCTTTATAATACTGCAAAACGTTTATTTTAGTTATTAATATTATGTCGATTAAATAATCTACATAACTATAAATAATTATAAAACATTTTTAAGAATTGAATGATTGATAGAACGCATTTTCAATCATTCATTTATTAAATTTTTTCTTAATGTTCAGCTAATTTACATACTATCAATAAACTTAATTTATCTTTTTGATAATAATTTTATATTCACTTATTGATATGTATTTTTTTATTCAGTTTATTAAATTTCAAATTCCAAATAATAGTTTAAATAGCAGGAAAACATTATGTCATTGAGTTATTTAGAAGATAACGAACGCTTTTATGTCTGTGATACAAATAATAAACAGATAGCCGAGATGACTTTTACTCGAATAGGAGAGAATCAAGCTACTATCAATCACACTTACATAGATCCCGATTATCGAGGTCAAGGTATTGCTGAGAAATTATTAGATCTTGTTGTAAAAAAGTTACAACAAGAAAACCGTAAAATTATTCCTATTTGCTCTTTTGCTATTAAAAAATTGAACAAATAAAATTAAATCTACTAATTTAAATAATTTACAGATTTTAATTAACAAATTGTCAAGTTTTATTTTAAATATTATTTTTTTAAATGTTAGTTCCAGTTATTTGAATATGTGGTAATGTATAACTATATATATCTTAGCATAGTATTTTGATTTTAAGATGGAATCTGCCAAACCTCAAAAAATTTATTCTATTCACATATTGCGCGGTGTTGCAATTATTATGATTGTTTTTAGCCACTGTTTAGGTGTGTTTAAAAACTCTAGTCTAATTGCGAATAGTTATTTATTCTCTTTTTTAAATTTGTTTGCATTTAATTTCACAACTTTTTTTGTGTTAATTGCTGGATTTTTGTTTCAACATTTGACGTACAAATATGATACTAAAACATACTATTTATCAAAATTTAAAACAGTAGTATGCCCTTATATTTCAGTGTCTATTTTTTGTTTTTTCTTTTATCACTATCAATATCTATCGGGATTACCATGGTACTCCTCAACTGAACCTAGCATTATCAGCTCAATAATTAAAATGATGTTAACTGGCACGCAGCTTTTACCTTTGTGGTTTATGCCAATGATAATTATTGTATACCTAATGGGACCACTTCTTTTTTATTGGTCGAAAAAGAATTTAATTGTGGCAGGTCTAATAGCTATGTTTTGGGTGGTAATGTTTACCAAACCTGATTTTACAAAGCCACTTCTAAACTTGTTACATTATGGTCCAGTTTATTTAATTGGTATGATGCTTAAACAAAATTATGAAACTATTATGAAGTCTGTGAAAGATAACTTGTTATTAATTATCCTTCTTTTCGGTTTATGTTTTTTTATTCCATTTGCCTATCGTTATATGGATTATTTTGGTATTCAAAATCTTTATTTTGATACTTTGCAAAAAATTATTTTATTTATACTCGCCCTTTATTTTTTAGATGGATTAAATCATAAAGTTAATGAAGGAAAGATTTATAAATTCTTTTCCTATATGGCAAACGTAAGTTTTCCTATCTATTTTATTCATGAAATTATAGTTATAGAACTTGAGCGTCAGCTTTATATGTCACCAATGGGTGATATTATTAAGACAAGTAATGGTGAATTAGCATCATTAGGGGCAATTAGCTTTTTAGTTTCAACTTTAGTGATAAGTGTCATCATTGCTAACATAATAAAATTAGTTTTCAAAGACAAAGCAAAATATCTTATTGGGGGAATGCGTTAAAACAGGTTTAATAAACTTCCAACGTTAACCGTTTTAAAATAAATGTCCGAGTCCATTAGATAAGAAAATATCTGAAGCTTATTATATATTGAATATTATTTTCAGATTAGCAGAAAAAACTACCACCCATTAATTATCACATGGGTGGCACTTAATCTTTCCAAAAATAATTTTTTTACTGATTGTAATAAAACTATCCTATTAACCAATTTAGTATCATTATATAAATCTTGATAAGAAAAACTTTAAGCATTGAATAATGTAAAACATGGTCAGTTTAATAACCAGAGCATTAAAAAATAACGTTCTTATACAATTTTAGTCGATTAAATGCTTTTCTACTAAAAACTACAAAAGCCTAGTAGTCATCTAATCTTTTCGTTCTATTATTTATCTTGAAAATTAGAAAAATGCGTGCACAGCTAAATTTTACTTGGTTTGTGTGTGTAAAATCATGTTTTTTATTGTTTAATTTTCATTTTTATTACTAGTTTGAAAGGTTTTCTATAAAAGAATTAGGCCAAAAAAAATGCAAACAGAAAAAAAATAGCAATAAACACTTGCAGTAAAATTTAAAGTGCCTATAATGCGCATCCACTGACACGGCGTCAGCGATAAGCAGACGAAAAAGGTGTGAGTGAGCAAGGTCAAAAATTTTGAAAAAAGATCTTGACGAATAAAAAGGTGTAGCGTAGTATACGCATCCCTTGAGACAGCAAACTGAGCGATAAGCTTAGTTAACTTAAAAAAGCTGTCAGCTCTTTAAAAAGAAGAAACAGACAATCTGTGTGGGCACTTGCGAGACGAAAGATTAAAGTCTACGGACTAAA
>NZ_JACFPX010000039.1:0-1177 GCF_016101765.1 Gilliamella sp. B14448G11
CACTGCTATAACTCATTTCTAATTTTTTTCGTGTCTCTTTTTTTATGGAGTTGCCAAACCATAATAAATATTCACCGATATACATTAACTTTTACATCCCTTTTTTAATCACTATTACCGTAATCAACGTATTTTCCGTTTTTTTCATCCAAAACACACCACTCTAATCGGCTCTCTAAAATGCCTTTTTGCACGTCAGGTGGATAATCTGATAAGGTTGTTTCTTTGGGTATAGGTTTGCCTTTTTTGCCAGCTTGCCTAATCACCTTTGGCCAACGTGGCTGCCAGCATAAACATTCCGATATAAAATAACCTGCCGTGTAAACGGGTAATAGAATTAAAAATACCGGGATTAATAACAGATACATCACTATACTTTTTGAATTTTGTGCTGCGTGGATCATCGGGCTGATATGACCACCTAATCCATGAAATGGCATTGGTAAATGGGTGCTAAGTCTTGGTTTGGGTAAATTTTCTGGGCCATCTTCCATATAACGGCGAATAAATTCCCATTCATCTTTATAGTCTTGACCTTTATAGGTATTTTTCCCTATCCCGACTGAGTGAGCAATAGGAAAACCCGTTTTATAAGGATGAAAAACAATTAAATTCACCATATTGGTGCCATCCATATCCGAACCACTGTCACCAAAGTTACCTGGCATAATATGCTCCCATTTAAATACGACAGTACCGCCGCAATATTTAGGGCGCTGAATATAAACTTGCCTTGTTACCCGGTTAAAGCGTACCCGTATATGGCGTACGGTAAATAGTTCCAATCGATAGACATAACGGAAATAGCGGATGCACAAATATATTAAAATTGAAGTAACTATTAAAAAAAACATTATTGTAAATATACCAGAAGCAACATTTCCTCTTTCATGATTATATAGCCTTGAAGCTATTGTTAATGCCATTAACATGCTAAATACAGGAGCAGAAAATATCAATAAACTTATCCAAGTAACAATCCCTCGAAAATTTTCAAACATTCCACCACGAATCTCGAGATAGCGATCGTTATAGGCATAGTACGGACCAATGGCTCTTGGGTTATTACTGACTGACTCTTTAGTCCAATCTTTTTCAACTTCGCTGAGTTTCATATCACCACTGCTATAACTCATTTCTAATTTTTTTCGTGTCTCTTTTTTTATGGAGTTGCCAA
>NZ_JACFPX010000040.1:0-1143 GCF_016101765.1 Gilliamella sp. B14448G11
TATATTTTTACTAAAACATCATTAAATTTTTCAAATTAGATAAAAGGTAAAAGAGGTAATGCTGATATGAGTAATAAAATAATCTGATCTTAAAAGGCTAAAAAGCGGGCGCAATATCTAAACAAATTAGGCTTTGGATTAAAACTTATTGTATATGCTGTTATTTATATTTACCCCATGATTAGCAACGGGTTATCTTATAATTTGACATGATAACAAAAAACCAAAAATAATAAACCACCTCTTTTAAAGGGGTGGTTTATATCACCATAACAATCAAATATTATGATTGTATAATGTTAGTTAATTTAGATTGTAAAGAAGTAAATACATCACTTATCATAAAGTAAACAGGGCCACCATAGCTGCTACAGACAGTAAAAATGACTGCCGAAACACCTGCTGCAACAATTGCATATTCAATTGCTGTTACACCGCGTTCATTTTTGTTAAATTTATTTGTAAATTTTTTTACTTGCGCACGAACTGCTGATAAATACATCATAATAACTTTCTCCTTTAATTTTACATTATTTTTAATATTATTTTCACTTTCTTGTTAGAAAGTTTTCATATTATATGCAATCTAATGTAACCTTACTAGCATCAAATGTGATTCTGATTTTTATATTAATTTAATTAAAATTTAACTATTGTGAGCACAAAAAGAGAATTGTTTACAATGAATAAGTTAATAGATACCTATACACTAGAAAAATAGAATTCACTAAAACAACATTAAATATTTTAAATTGGATAAGAGGTAAAAGAGGTAATGCTGATATGAGTAATAAAATAATCTGATATTAAAAGACTAAGATGCAGATGCAGATGCAGATGCAGATGCAGATGCAATATTTAAACAAACGAGGCTTTAGACTAAAACTTATTATATATCATTCTGTTATTTGTATTTACGGCATGATTTGCAACGGGTTATCTTATAATTTGACATGATAACAAACCACCAAAAACAATAAACCACCCCTTTTAAAGGAGTGGTTTATATCACCAATAACAATCAAATATTATGATTGAATAATGCCATTTAATTTAGTTTGTAAAGTAGAAAATACATCAGTTAGCATATCGTGAACAGGACCACTGGTACCGTTAAAGATAACCAAAATCACTGCTGAAACA
>NZ_JACFPX010000041.1:0-1121 GCF_016101765.1 Gilliamella sp. B14448G11
CAGACGGAGCGTTATCTTTATAACGTATTTCCACGAAGCTTGCTAATCCTTTTCGTCCATCCATCTTAATATCTCGATACTTAAAGGGAAAGCCTAATAATTTGATATTTTTAATGTTATCATTATTAATATCATAATTTGTATTCCAAAACAGATTGATTTCATCTTTGCTGCTAAAGCTTAATGAATTAGTAAATGACCAAGTACTCTCTGAAAATGAGATTACAATATCGGGATGTTCATTTAAGCGAAAAGAGACCGTCATATTAATTGGCATCGTTTTATCATTACCAGCAACAAAACCATAGGGTATACATTTCCCCGCTTCTTTAGGCACTTCAAACAGTTCTCGAGTTCTAAAATTATTGATAATCGATTCGGCATTTTGTTTGTAAAATGCGAAATCTTTTTCCTTACCTTGGTAACGTTTATTAGTATAAAATGAATAAATTCTATTTTTTTCAACAAATAATACTCTAGACGCTTTATCTGCATAATATCCAAAACCATTATTTTGCTCAAATAATTCTACTAAAATATTAGGATTATTAATTTTAACATTCTTATTTGAGTTATATAGTTTTTGTTTAATATTGATCCATTCTTCATTTTTCCATTTTGCTGTAATAGATAAGTCATTATCATTATAATTAAAAGTTGATAAAATCGCCCATTTACCATCAGAAAAATAAGCTGGATATTTTGTTTTTGGTTCAAAGTATTTATTGGTAGGATACAATGCAACCTCAAGATTATCGGGTAGATCAATAGAATAAGATCCAATGCATTCAGTTTTAAATGTTAAATCAGCAGCCTGCGTAATACTACTGATAGCCATACAGGTTGTGAATAGTATAAATCTTGTTATATCACTTCTAATCAATTTCAAAGAAGCCAAATTTTCTAATCCTTTTAAACAATCAATCATTGCTCTGTTGCTCTTCGTTTAATTGAGGCTTCAATTTTTTTTGCTAGTTCATATATCTCATCTTTCGTTAGCGGAGTTTTGCCTTTGGATTCGCTCTGTTTGCCGATGACTGACATAATTAACCATGGGTAATTTTTTGAACTTTGTTTAACTACTGGATCATATTCGACAATACTATAGTAACCGTAATCAG
>NZ_JACFPX010000042.1:0-1111 GCF_016101765.1 Gilliamella sp. B14448G11
ATAGCTGCACAGTACTTATCGATATAAGTATATTTTTTTTCTTTATTATTAAAATAATATAATTTTTTTAATAAAACATTAGATGAATAAGTAATTACATCACCACATGTTTTTGTACTGGTTGCTATTTTATTTTCTGAATCAAACTGAATATAATATCCTTCTAAATTCGCTTCAATATATTTATTTTGTGAATCATCATAGATGTAATATATTTGTTGGACATTCGCAGCACTGGCATCACTGTTATTAAGAGAAAAATCATTTTCATTACCATCAAAATCAAAATCACCGATTCGTATAGATTGAAATGTATGAAAAATATACCCTTTTGAACTTTTAATAGTTTGTAATAGCTCCCCATTTTTTTTACTGTAAACATTGATGCCAGTAATTTTAATATCTTCTTTTTTCTTTTTGGATAATACGACTTTAAAATAAAAATCTTTAGTTGAGCTTCTTTGTAAAAATTCGATATTTTCAAACTCAGTATTATCAAATAACTGTTTGGATTCCACTCGATTTAGCTCATAACCGTTTTCAGTAAAAACATTATATTCAAATTCTTTTTTTAATTTAAAATCACCAAATGTCTCTGAATATCCTAATAAATAATTACTCTCTGATTGTATCTTGTTTAAGCTAAAATCAAAATTTTTAATAATTAAAGTATCACTATCATTATCTGTATCCATCGTTGTAAAGTTTTTAAAATAATAATCGCTTTCTTTTTTTTGAGGTCCTCCTATATATCCAACTTCATATGTGTTGTCTTTAATATAAATAATATCAAAGTCACTATCAGGTGTGGCCACCAAATAAAATTCAACTTTATCATCCCCTATATTTCCGCTGTAGACACGATAGACTGCTTCTGTTACTTGCGGAATAAGAAAAACTATTATCAGTATATATTTTATTGTATTCATTATGATATTTATCTTAGTTTTTTAATAAGTTATCTACCTTAAACAAGTTAAATATTTTGTTTAAGGCTCATCTCCAACCTCTACTACTGCTTTTTCGCAATCCAGTCTTTCTTTTTTGGTACATTGTCTTAAATAATAATTATCACCATCTGGAATAGCTGCACAGTACTTATCGATATAAG
>NZ_JACFPX010000043.1:0-807 GCF_016101765.1 Gilliamella sp. B14448G11
TATGAAGAAAAAAATTAAAAGTTAATGTTATTGATAATTAGTTATAAAAATATATCTCAAAAATAAATAAAGCATCTACTTTCGCTTTTTGTTTTGGCTTCGTAACCAGTAATTTAATTTAATAAAATAGAAGTTACGTTATCATACATTTAGCCACTACAAAAATTATTTACCGATAAAAATAAGATCATTTACTAATTTTTCATTATTGTAAGTTATATCATGAAGCCTTTTTTTGTATATTTCACAAAGATCATAAATAGAAATTTCTTTAACTTTTACATTATCAAAATCACTTAATTCTTTGCTTTCACCTTTAGTTATTATCCATACCTGCTAATTGAATAGTTTTAGGTGTAATTCCACCATCAATTTTTTTTGTATTAAAGGTTAAAAAGGTTAATTGAGCTTTTTGGCATAATTTATTAATATAGTTTTCAATTTGCTCTTCTTTAAATGATTCAAAATTTCCTTGTAAAGTGCAGTCATGCATTACAGCTAAATTTTCTATTGTAAAAAAAACCATCAGCCTTGCCTGCTTGATTAATTCGATCAAATTGAAATGTTTTATTAGCTCCAATGGCTTTTAATAAAATAAAGACTGAATCTTCAAATTCTGAAGGATCATTAATTAATTTTATTTTGTTGATTGAATCAATTAGATAAGATTTATATTCTTCAACGCCTATTTTATTTACAATTGCGTTACTGTCATTAATGCTGTCAGCATCTGATGCATAAAGCTAGATTACGCAAAATAGGAATTGATATAGCACAGCGTTTTAATTTATCTAAATTCAGTCCTAT
>NZ_JACFPX010000044.1:0-749 GCF_016101765.1 Gilliamella sp. B14448G11
AACATTAAATTATCAGTCACCGATTGAATACAAAAGAAATCGATGACCTTATCTTTTTGGTACTAAAAAGTGTGGACATACCAGTCCATTAATTTCAATTTGATAAGGATGGAAAGGTAAAGGCTTGCCGGTTTCATGATCCGTTAGAATAAAAAATTCGCTACATCCATTGACATAAGGTAAGCTAAGATAAGGAGTCGGTATTGAAGCTGGCCCCATTTTTTGTAGTGCACTACTTTTTATATAAACATTATCCGCCGTGCCCAGTTCAATCCCTGCACTGCTGATTTTGATGTATGAACCTCCACACATTAACGTCAGCTCTTTACTTGCGGTAATCGTCAGCTTTCCATCGACACTGTCTATTTTAATATCTTGCTTAGCGGCCATATTCAGGTTGGCATTTTGCGCTTGTACCTCAACATCACCTTGGTTGGCAAAGACTTTCATTCCTGATTTATGAGCAAACAGACCGATGGATTCACCGGATGAGACAGTTATGTTTTTTAACGCATTAATGTCAGTTTGGTTTTCACTGGTCATTGATACACTGTTTGATGTTGACAGTTGAATGTTTTCTGGACTGGTTAAAGCGATGCCCTCTTGTGCATAAGCAATAATGCCACTTTGGGCTAACTGGGTTAATGTCGCTTTAAGTTGCGCCTGACTGTCAGTGTCCGCACCATGAGCTTCAGAGGCAGTTGCTGCATTTTGCAATGCTTTGGCAATTGATAACGCATTTTCAAGCT